>NZ_JABUMQ010000275.1:0-15550 GCF_013336645.1 Myxococcus sp. CA039A
CTTCAAGTCATAGCCCTGCTTCGCGCCCGACAGCCCCGCCGACCAGTCATCCACGCCCACCAGGTCGAACGAGGCCCCCGCGTCTCCAATCCGCACATGGCGATTGCGCAGCACCCGCACCCCCATGCCCTCCAGCGCTCCCGCCCAGGCACCCGGGTCCCAGTAGTACTCGTGGTTTCCCGTGACGAAGTACGTGCCGTGCCGTGAGCGCAGCTCCCGCAGCGCCGCCACCGAGGGCCCCAGCGAGGCGACCTTCCCGTCCACCAGGTCCCCAGTGATGGCCACGAGGTCCGGGCGCAACGCGTTGCACCGCGCCACCAGCTCGTCCATGAACTTGCGCTGGATGACGGGGCCCACGTGGATGTCACTCAGTTGCACCAGGGTGAAGCCATCCAGCTCCCGAGGCAGTCCGGGCAGCCGCACCGCGACTTCATTCACCACCGGGGGATGGAACGCGCTCCACGTCCCGTAGCCCGTCAGGCTCCCCGACGCGAGCAGCGCGCCGCCCGCCGTGGCTCGCGCGAGGAAGCGCCGCCGCGCCACATCCACTTCCGGCACCTCGACCTGACTCGCCGCTCCAGCCGGACTCGTGGAGAGGTCCACGGAGGGCGCTTGCGTCATCGCCACGGCGCCCGCACCCCCAAGCGTGGCCAGGCTCACGCCGTCGGCCGTGGCCGCCCGGGCCCGCGTCAGCCTCCGCGACAGGGCGCGCACGCCGCCAATGGCCCACAGCGCGAACAGCAGGTACGTCGCCGCGCCCATCCACATCCACACGGCCGTGGCCACCGCGAACGTGGCGTCCATCGGCAGGAAGCGCGTCACCGACCAGGACAGCACCAGCAGTGCGCCCAGCACCGTCATCACCGCCATGCCCACCCGGCGCCAGCTCCGGTCCTCCGACGTGTCCGCGAACAGGCGCCGGTACAGGTAGATGTGGACCCCCACGGTGATGAGGCTCGTGAGGACCGCGAAGATGATGAAGCGCGCCGGTGAGTCCATGGTCGCCCCAATACTCGCCCGGCCTCGACGCGCCGCAACGCATTCCTCGTGAAGAAACGTGAATCGCCCCGTGCGTGCACCCCGCCTGCCTGGCCGTGGAGGAGGCTCCCGAAAGGGTGTGACTCAGGCGTCCCGTGCGGGGTCTTCCCGTCGCGCCGTCCTCCTCCTGGTGCGCGTGCCCATGCACGACGCTTCTCATCCGCCAAGGACACGAGGTATGGACGGCCGCTTCTCGCGCTGGAGGCGAAGTGATGCGGATGGACAACTTGAAGGCGGGGCAGAAGTTCCCGCTGGTCTTGGTGCTGAGCGTTCTGCTCACCGCGGGGTGCGAAGGATTTTCCACGCCCGTCGCGCCTGTCGTCCCGACGGAAGCGGTCGCCACGCGCTCGCAGGCCCTGGCGGCCGCGGCCCCCAGGTTGGCGGCGGGCGCGCAGCACTCGCTCTATGTCACGCCGCTGGGCACCGTGTGGGCCTGGGGTGGCAATGCCTCCGGGCAGCTGGGCACCGGCGACAAGTCCTTCCAGCGCGTCCTCGCCGGGCAGGTACCGGGACTGAAGGACATCACCCACGTCGTGGCCGGTGATTCCCACTCCCTCGCGTTGCGCTCCGACCGCACGGTGTGGACGTGGGGCAGCAACTCCTCCGGGCAGCTGGGTGACGGCACCACCGTGGACCGCGCCACGCCGCGCCAGGTCCCCGGGCTCGCAGACGTGGTGTCCGTGGCCGCCGGTGAGTTCCACTCGCTCGCGCTGCGCTCCGACGGCACCGTGTGGGCATGGGGCAGCAACTTCTACGGCCAGCTCGGTCGCGGTCACACCCAGCAGGCGCTCACTCCGGCCCCGGTCGTCGGCCTGACGAACGTGGTGGCCCTCGGTGCTGGCTTCGACTTCTCCCTCGCCGTGCGCGCGGACGGCACGGTGTGGGCCTGGGGCGCCAATGCCTCCGGACAGCTGGGCGACGGCACCTTCACCCAGCGCCTCGCGCCGACGCAGGCGATGAACCTCGGGAACGTCACCGCCGTGTCCGCGGGCATCTACCACGCGCTCGCGCTGCGCTCGGACGGCACGGTGTGGGCCTGGGGTGGCAATGCCTCCAGCCAACTGGGCGATGGCACCTGGACGGACCGTCCCACGCCGATGCAGGTTGCGGGACTCTCGCGAGTGACGTCCGTGGCCGCGCAGGACGCCGGCTCGCTGGTGCGCGTCGAGGACGGCACCGTGTTCGCCTGGGGCCGCAACACGCAGGGGCAGCTCGGCGACGGCACCACCACCGACAGCAGCTCTCCCGTGCAGGTGCGGGGGCTGGGCTCGGTGACGGCGCTGGCGGCGGGGACGCAGCACGCGGTGGCGCTGCGCGCCGACGGGACGCTGTGGTCCTGGGGGAATGGGACCTCTGGCCAACTGGGCAACGGCAGCTCCGAGCGGCTGCTCTCTCCAGAGGTCGTCACACGCCTGTCCGGAGTCACCTCGGTGGCCTCGGGCAGTTTCCACTCGCTGGCCGCGCTGTCGGACGGCTCGGTGTGGGGCTGGGGGCGCAACTACTACGGGCAGCTGGGAGACGGCACCGCCGCCGAGCGTCACGCGCCGGTGCGGGTGTTGGGCCTCGGCAACGTGCGCTCCGTCACGGCGTCCGGACACCACTCGCTCGCGCTGCGCAGCGACGGCACGGTCTGGGGTTGGGGACGCAACGCGAACGGGCAACTGGGTGACGGCACCACGAAGGACCGTCTCACGCCGGTGCAGGTGGTGGGCTTGAGTGGCGTGACGTCCCTGGCCGCGGGAGGCAGCCACGTGGTGGCGCTGCGCGGTGACGGCACGGTGTGGACGTGGGGCTACAACGGCGTGGGCCAGCTGGGTGACGGCACCACGAAGGACCGCCTCACGCCGGTGCCGGTGAAGGCCCTGTCGAATGTGGTGTCCGTGGCGGCGGGGACCTACTTCTCGCTCGCGCTGCTCGCCGACGGCACGGTGCGGGCCTGGGGTGACGGCTTCGAGGGACAACTGGGGGATGGCGGCGGCGTCCAGCGCGAGTCACCAGTGCCGGTGCTGGGGCTGACGGGCGTGAGGGCCCTGGCCGCGGGCGCGGCGCATGGGCTGGCCGTGCTCGAGAGCGGCGCCGTGTGGGCGTGGGGCGACAACGCGGAGGGGCAGCTGGGCGATGGCTCCTGGGTCGACCGGTTCCGCCCCGTGCAGGTGCCGGGGTTGACGGGGGTGTCCTCCGTCGCGGGAGGTCTGTACCACTCCATGGCGCTGGGCCTGGACGGAACGCTGCGCAGCTGGGGCGCCAACATGTATGGGCAGCTGGGGGATGGCGGAGTCACTTCGCGCGTGGTGCCCGGCGTGGTGCCCGGTGCCTCCGGCATCAAGCTGCTGGGTGGCAGCTACCTGCATGTGCTGGCGGTGCGCCAGGACGGCATGGCGTTGGCGTGGGGCTACAACCGCTTTGGTCAGCTCGGCATCGGGGCGGCGGGCTGGAGCGCGCTGCCCGTGCAGGTGCGCGGGCTGGGACAGGGACGGCGGCTCGCGGCGGGGAGCTCGCATTCGATGCTCGTGCGCGCCGACGGCACCGTGCTCGCGTGGGGACAGAATGCGTCGGGGCAGCTCGGAGATGGCACCGCCACCTACCGCGCATCGCCCGTGCCCACTCAGGGCCTGCCGTGCGCCCGCTCCGTGGCGACGGGAGGTCAGCACTCCCTGGCCCTCGCCTGCGACGGCACGGTGTGGTCGTGGGGCGCCAATCAGCGCGGGCAGCTCGGGGATGGCACCGTCAAGCCGCGCCTCCTGCCGGCGATGGTGGAGGGATTGTGGGGCGTGGTGGCCGTGGCGGCGGGGGGCGACGCCTCGATGGCCCTGCGCGTGGACGGCACGGTGTGGACGTGGGGCGCCAATGGCAGCGGGCAGCTGGGTGAAGGAGGCCTGGTGGACCGCGCCACGCCCATGGAGGTGAAGCGCTTGTCGGGCATCGCCTCCGTGGTGATGGGTGAAGCGCATGCGCTGGCGGTGGGACAGGACGGCGCGGTGTGGGCCTGGGGCGCGAACGAGAAGGGCCAGCTCGGGGATGGCACCACGACGGCGAGCACGGTGCCTCTTCGGGTGACGGGGCTCGCGGGCGCCGTGAGCGTGAGCGTCGGCCGGGCCTACTCGCTGGCGGTGCTGCACGACGGCACGGTGTGGAGCTGGGGCGCGAACAACTCCGGGCAGCTCGGGGATGGCACCAACATTCCGAGGAGCACGCCGAAGCCGGTGCTCCTGCCGACGAACATCAAGGCGGTGGCCGCGGGCCCGCACCATGTGCTGGCCGTGCGTCAGGACGGCACGGCGTGGGCCTGGGGTGACAACGGTTACGGACAACTGGGCGAAGGCACCCACTACCTGCGCTTCACGCCGGTGCAGGTGTTGGCGCTCACGCAGGTCGCGGAGGTGGCCGCGGGCGAGCAGCACTCGCTGGCGCTGCTGGACGACGAGAGCGCTCGCTCGTGGGGCAGCCACGAATACGGCCAGCTCGGCGAGGTGGAGTCGGGGCCGAGGACGGCGCCGGTGGCGGTCAAGCTTCCGACGTCGAAGGACTTCGCTCCCGTGCTGTCCCTGCGGGCCTGGTACCAGCACGCGGTGGCGCTCCTCGAGGATGGCACCGTGCAGACGTGGGGCGGCAATGGCTACGGGCAGCTCGGCGACGGCACCATCGAAAGCCAGGCGATGCCCACCACGGTGCAGGGGCTGCCGAAGATGCAGGCGGTCTCTCCTGGCGCGTGGCACACGCTGGCGCTGGCCGAGGACGGCACGGTGTGGGCGTGGGGCAACAACGTCTTCGGGCAACTGGGTGACGGCACCACCACGCCGCGCCCGCGGCCCGTCCAGGTGGTGGGGCTCGACAAGGTGGTGGCCCTGTCCGCGGGCAGCTACCACTCGCTGGCGGTGCGGGAGGACGGCTCCGTGTGGAGCTGGGGTTACAACGTCTTCGGGCAGCTCGGCGACGGCACGCTGGTGGCGCGTCAGGTCCCCACGCGCATGGTGGGGATGGAGGGCGCGGTGGCGGTATCGGGCGGTGAGCACCACACGCTGGTGTTGCGCTCGGACGGGACGCTCTGGGCTTGTGGCCACAACGCGCATGGGCAGTTGGGCGAGGGGACGGCCACCAACCGCACCTCACCCTTCCAGGTGCTGGGGCTCGAAGGGGTGAAGTCCGCGCAGGCGGGGGGCTACCATTCCGTGGCGCTGCGCGACGACGGCACCGTCTGGACCTGGGGCAGCAACGACCATGGCCAGCTGGGAGATGGAGGGTTGTCCACGCGCATCTTCGCCTCGCCGGTTCCGGGACTGGCGGGCGTGGTGTCGCTGGGCGTCGGGGCCAGCCACACCTTCGCCGTGGGCTCCGAGGTCTGGGCCTGGGGGCGCAACTCGCACGGACAGCTCGGCACCGGAGACGGCTCCCCGCGACTGGAGCCGACGCGGGTGAAGGGCCTTCGAGGCGCGAACTCCGTCTCCGCCGGCACGGACTTCTCCGTCGCGCTCGACGGTGAAGGGACGGCGTTGAGCTGGGGCACCAACTTCCACGGGACGCTGGGCGTGGGGGTGCCAGGGCAGCGTGCCGTGCCGGGGGCCGTGGCACTGCCCTGAGGCCGCGCTCGGTTCCGGGGCGATGACGGCATGACTGTCTTCGCCCCGGTGTACCGGGCTGCGCGCCGCTCAGAGTCGCAGTCCGGCACCCAGTCGCTTGACGAGCGGGCCGAGCTCGTCGCGGTCCAGGCCCATCTCCATCAGCTCCAGGCGCCGCAGCTTCGGCAGCGCCTTGGCGGTGCGGAACGCGAGCGCGCCCTCTTCGCTCAGGTCGTTCTGCGACAGCTCCAGACGTTCGAGGCCCGTGAGGCCCTTGCTCTTCGCGAGCGCCTCCGCGGCCTCGTCGCTCAGCTCGTTGCGGTTGAGCGTCAGCCACTGGAGCGCGCCCAGGCCCTTCGCGCCCGCGAGCGTCGCCACGCCCTCGTCGGACAGGCCGGAGCCGGACAGATAGAGCCGCTCCCACACGAGGGTCGCCTTCGCGAGCACCTCCGCGCTCGTGTCCGTCAGCGCGCCGCTGGAGAAGCTGACGGAGCGCAGCGCGGGCAGAGCCTTGCTCTCGACCAGGGCACGGACCGCGGTGTCCTTCGCGCCCGCGAGCACCAGGCCCGACAGGTTTCCGGCCCGAGGTGAGGCCGCGAGGGCCTTCGTCGCCGCATCGACGCCGGAGCCCTCCAGGCGCAACCAGCGGACCTGGGAGAACCAGGGTTGCTCGGCGGCGTGCTCCAGGCCCTTGCCGTCGCGCGTGTCCACGCACAGCCGGGACACGGGTTCCAGCGCGAACAACTCCGGGCCGTGCTTCGCGAGCCGGTCCTCCGCGAGACTCAGCTCCTCGATGAAGCCCCGGTGGTAGCGCGGCTCATGCACCTTCGCGTCGCGCAGGGGCTTGAGCCAGGCGCGGCCATTCGCGTCCATCAGTTCCCGCACGCGCGACTGGAGCGAGCGGCGTCGAGCCGGGTCCATGCGCCCGGGCAGGGCGAGCTGCACACGGATGAACTCGGCGCGCGCGGCATCCACGGTTTGAAGTGCATCCGCGCACGCCAGCCTCGGCGCGTCGTTGGTGGGGTCCGCCACCACCTTCGCCAGCAGTGCATCGAGGTCGCTCATGAGGTCAGCAGCTCCTTCACCTCGCGCTGCCAGCGCGCGCCCAGCTCCGGATGCACCATGCGCACGTAGGCGGCGTAACCCTCCAGCCAGGCCGGGAAGTTGGGGCGGCCTCGGGACTGGGACTCCACGCCGTGCTTGCGGCAGTTGGCGAGGATGGCCTTGAAGCGGCGGCGCTCCTCGCGAGGGATGGCCACCCGTTGGTTGACGGTGAGGCCCGTCACCCGCTGGCGTCCTCCCTGGCGCATGACGCGGCGCTTGGCGCCGTTCTCGGAGAAGCCCTCCTGCTGGAGGATGGCGTTCACCCACCAGAGGAAGCGGCCGAGCCGCTCCGGAGGACTGGCGAAGGAGAAGGACAGGTCATCCGCGTAGCGGGTGTAGGAAGCGCCCGCCTTCTTCGCGAGCGCGTGCAGGCGCGCGTCCATGCGGCGGCAGACGAGGTTGGCGATGGCGGGCGAGGTGGGCGCGCCCTGGGGAAGCACGCCGGGCCACACCACGGTGCCGTCCGGGAGCTTGGGGCGCCAGGTGGTGAGGCCCGCGAGGGTGGAGGACACCTCGTCGTTGTAGCCGTGGGCCTCGAAGAAGCCCTTCACCCGGCGGTAGTGCACCGTGGGGAAGAAGTCCTCCAGGTCCACGCGCACCACGACGTGGGCGCCGACATGTGCCTCGGCGTTCGTCACCGTGGAGCGGCCGGGCACGAAGCCATGCACGGCGGGGTGCGTGGGCAGGTGCGCGAGCAGTCCCTCGAGCAGGGCACGTTGCGCGGCCTTGAGCTTCGCGCGGGGAGCGCAGATGCGGCGCACGCCGCCGGAGCGCTTGGGCGTCTCGAACTCCACGTAGCCGGAGCCCGCGCCGGAGCCTGGGCGCATCAGCGCGTCCAGCTCCGCGACGTCCACGCCCACCAGCTTCGCCACGTCCTCGCGGGATTGCAGTGGGGGCAGGTTCTCGGTGGCGGCGGGCTTGCGCTTCACCTCGTCGTCGCGCAGCCCCGGGTAGAGGCCGAAGAGCCAGCCCGTGGGGTTCCAGCCTCCCACGGACCTGGGGCTCGGGCGCCTCGGCGGCTCCACGCGGCTGTCGGGAAGCGACACGTCCGCGAGGCCCAGCTTGCGCACGGCGGCGCGCGCGGCGGAGGCCACGCGGGAGTCAGCGTCCTTCACCCGGCGGCGCAGATGTCCGGCGGCGGCGACGCGGGGAAAGAGCAGGGGGATGAGGCGCACGGCCTGGAGGCGCTCGCGGGGGTCCACGCTGCCCAGGCGCCGCGCGACGGTCTCACTCCAGTGGCGGCTGACGTAGAAGCGGGCCACTTCGTATTCGGCGAGCCCCTGGTGACGCTCCAGCAGCTCGGCGATGCGGCTGAAGTGCGCCTCCGGGTCCTCCATCAAGGGCTTGAGCTCGAGGAGGAGTGAGACCAGGTCCATTCAGCGCTCCAGGGCCACCGGTGCGGTGGGAACCACGAGCTCCTGGGGACGCCGCCACCTGCACGGCAGAGGCGGACGAGGTCGGGGAAGCCCGCCAGGCGGACCTCGTACCGCGTCGTCCTTCAATGGGTGTCATCGGCAGCCGCGACGTGACATCGCGGACGAAAGGCTGGCTGCACGCGGCCCCAGGAGCGGAGCGAAGCTCACCACATCCTTCACGTTGAAGAAAGGTCGTCGAACTCCGCGAGCCCATCTTCTTCCAGTAGTGCGAGCAGGGCTTCCCGAGGCCCTCCGGGCGCACGACGCACCAGGGTGTCGAGCTGTCGCCCTTGTGCTCGCACGCGCTCGCCGTGGGCGAGCATGGCGGACAGGGCATCTGGCTCCATCCAGGGGCGGGACAGCACGTCGAGGTTGTGCAGCAGCTCGCGGCGGTTGCGTGGCGCGGTGAGGCTCGCGCTGACGCCGGGTTGGGAGAGCGAGTAGCGGTAGCAGTCCACCGCGGAGGGGAGGGTGGTGTCCTGGGGTGCGCCGGGGACGGGGCGCAGGAGTCGGCCGTAGCAGGTGGTGGTGAAGGTGAGCACGCCGGTGCCCTGGCGCTGGGCCTCGGGGAGGAGCGCGGCCTCGGCGCCCGGGTGCGCGGCGCTGTGGCGGGTCATCACGACGGGCCAGGGCTGTCGCGCGAGTGCGGCGCGGGCGAGGTCTCGCAGGTGCGTGGAGAAGCCGAAGGCGCGCAGTTTGCCTTCGGTGCGCAGGCGCTCCAACGCGGAGTAGTCCTCGTCGGAGAGTCGCTCGGGGGCGCGGACCCAGAAGAGGAGGAAGACGTCGAGCCAGGAGGTGCGCAGGCGCCGCAGCGCGGACTCCACGTCGCGACGGATGGCGCCTGGGCCCGAGTGGTAGGTGCCCGCGACGATGACGGAGCGCTCGCGAGGGCCGCGACCGCTGCGCAGGAACTGGGTCAATGCGGCGTAGCGGGGTTCCCAGAAGAACGTGTTGATGCCGGCCTCATGCGCCTCGAAGAAGGGCTCGCGCGTGGTGAGGTGCGCGCCCGAGAGGACGAGCGGCGAGACGTTCAGGCCCGTGCGGCCCAGGGAGCGGGACGAGGCTCGCGGCGGAGGCGCTGGGCGCGGGGATGGGGTGGTCCGCTGACGCGGGGCGGAGGTGGGGCGGAGACGCGCGAGCTCGGGCTCGGCGGTGAAGCGCGCATCGGGGAAGGTGAGCGACAGCGCTTGCAGATGGGTGACGACGCGAGAGGGCTCGGCGTGGGCGAGCAGGGCGTCACGGAGTCGGGCGAAGGCGTTGTCATCCGCGCGGCGCAAGCGCCAGGTCCATGCGGCAATGCGCAGGTCCGTGTCGCTGTCGGGAGCGGGCTGGCGTGGTGGCACTGCCTGTCGCGTGTCGCGTGTGTCGAGTCGCTCCAGTGGCGAGGCGGGCACTGTGTGGAACTTGTTGGGAGGGCTGTCCGACTCGACGCCTCGTTCCAGTATCGAGGCCTCGGGTGTGGGCAACTTGTCGTGAACGGCTTGGAGTAGTGAGGCGCCCGGTCGCGCGTTGGGCGCATCGGTGGCCGGCAGGCCCAGCAAGGACTCCAGTCGTGCATCGAGTGTGTCGCAGTCTTCCAGCGGAGAGGCCGCCGCCGTGCGGACCATCAGCTCGGTGTCGCGCGACAGGCGCAGCAGGGCGCGCAGCTCCGCGTCTCCGTTCTCGGGTCGGAGTTGCTCGGCGGCGCGGGCTCGTATCCACGGGTCGGGAGAGAGGGCGCAGCCGAGCGCGAGGGTGGACTGGAACGAAGGGTCCTCCACTGCGAGCGCGCGCCCGTGCGAGAGGGCGAGCTGCAACGCCATGCGCCGCACGCTCGGGTCTGAATCCGCGAGGCAGACCTGGGCAGCGCTGTCGACGTCGAGCACGGCGGCGCGCAGCCACGGGTCCTCGTGGGACTCGGCGTGCTGACGCTCGGTCTCCGTGAGCCAATCCAGGGACGCGAGGGCTTGCAGTGCCACCGCGCGCACGGAGGGATCCTCGTCTTGAGAGGCGTGGAGAAGTGGCTCGGAGGCTTCCAGGTACGCGGCGGCTGTCGCGACGGCCCGCCGCTCTCGGGGAGAGGTAGCGCGCGGCGCGAAGGCCACCAGCGCCGAGGCGAAGTCCTGGACGGCGGCGGTGGACCGGGGCCGGCGCTCCCATGCGCCGATGACCTCTGCGCGCACGGCGGTGTCCTCGTCGTCGAGAGCCTTCAACACGAGGCTTCGACTGTCCGGGTCGAATACGAGCGCGGAGAGCGCCGCGCGGCGGATGGCGGCCTCGGGGTGACTCGCCAGCGTGCGCACCCGAGCAAGGAGTGTCTCGTGTCCCTGTTTCACCGCGACACGCGCGGCCCAGGCCAGTGAGCCCGGACGAGGGAGCGCCGCGAGGACGCGGGTCGCGAGGTCGACCTCGTCCACGTTGAGACGCTCCAGCAACGCGCGCGCTTCGTCCTGTGCGTGTGGTACGCGCGGCTCGTCCAACCAGTGCATCGCGAGGCGCAGCGCTTCCGAGTCCTTACGCTCGAGGAGTCGCCGACGCGCGAGAACGCGAAGAGGTTCGTGCGGATCTCCCAGCCACTCCACCAGCTCCCGCGCGGAGAGGGACCCGGCGGGTCGAGCCTCCAGTCTCGCGGTGGTGACCGCCGGGTCCTCACTGGTGAGCCCTGCTTCCATCTCCGTGGATGCGGTCGCGTGAGAGTGCTCTGGCGGGCTGGGTGGACCCTCGCTGCTGACCTGACCACCTGATTGCGGAAGCGCCGTCGATGCAGTCGTGTCGCCTGCGCCCGTGTCCTCGGTCCGGGAGTTCGCCGCGGTTCCCACGGCGACGCGCTGCCGTGTCGCGGAGCCCTCTGCTTCAAACGGACGAGGACCCGCTTCACCCGAAGCCACGGCGCGCCACTCGGTCTCAAGCCACGCCACCGCCGAGCGCATCGGACCGTGGGCCTGTTCCCCCGCCTCCGCGGCCCGACGCACCTGTTGCCGCAGGTCCTCGTGCTCCGCCCCCAGCCACGCCAACGCCTGCACCGCCGCATGACGCACGCGCCAGAACGGGTCTTCCAGCGCGGCGAGCAACACCCCCACCGCACCCGTGCCCGCGACGGAGGCCGAGGCCCGCACCATCGCCCTTCGTACCCACCACACGGACTCCTGCCGTACCGCTCGCACCGCGTGAGGCAGCAGCGCCTCCGCGCCCAATCGCGCCAGCGCCCGCCACGTCCTGTCCCGCACCATCGGCATCGGGTCGTCGAGCCCTTCGAGCAGCGCGGAAATGAAGCGTCCATCCCGCGCATCGCCGAGCCGCCGCGCGGCGATGGCCCGGACCTCCGCGTCCTCATCCGTGAGCAGGGCCTGCCTCAGCGCGAAGCGCCCCACCAGTTCGGAGGCATCGACCGCGCTCGCCGCCTCGCGCCGCACCGTGACGTCCTCATCGAGCAACCGCACGGTGGCCAGGTCCAGTTCGAGCATCGCCAGGGACTCTAGGCGCCCTGCTACACTGCGGACATGCCCGACATGCTGGCCATCATCAGCAAGGCGATTTTCGAGAAGGAGGCCACCGGCCTCTCACCCGGCCAGGTGTTGCCGACGGACCGTTACCGCAGCCAGAGCAGGCACCTGTCCCCGCTCGAAGACGGTGGACGCCTCTTCCTCGTTACGGTGCGCCCGCCCAACGAGTCCCTCTGGCTCGTCGCCGTGCTGGAGGGCCTGTCCTCCGATGACGAGGGCTGGGTCGGTCGGAAGAACCGCATCCCCATCACCGACGTCACATCCGCCATTCCCACGCTGCGCTTCGAATCCGGCAAGGGCCTCCAGGCCGCGAAGGGCGCGCTGGGCATGTCCCTCCAGACGCCTCGCGTCCTCACCTCGACGGACGCGGAGCTCCTGCTCGCGAGCGCGGGAGGTGGCCCCATCAACTTCACCGCGCATCAGGAACACTCCGCGCTGCCCTGCTTGTGCAAGCAATGCTTCCCCCGAAGCCCCGAGCGCGCGGAGGCCCAGGGCATGCGCTTCGTCCGCGCCCAGGTTGAGACGAGTGGCCGGCTGCTCTACTACTGGCTGCCCGAGGAACTCGCCGGTGACTCACGCGCCGTCGCCCAGGCTGTTCGAGGCGCGCTCATCGGGCGGCTCGGCGCCTGACACACGTCCACCGTCTCCATGGGTGACTCACCCATGGTGCGAACGGTGGTGGAACGTCAGGGGAAGCTACGGCTTGCTCGGGCCCGCGTCCGACGTGGACAGCTCGGAGCCGATCTGCTGCCACTCCTGGGCGTAGGCGCCCCGGGTGAAGGTGCGCAGGTCGTCGCTCGTCACGGTGCCTCGCGCCATCGCGGTGTCGAGCGCGCGGACGACGGCGGCGCGGTGCGGCTGCTCCACGTAGGGGTTGCCCTCGCGGAACACCTCGCCAAACAGCGACTCCAGCCGGCCGTCCTGCTTCAGCCGCTCCACGATTCGCGCCTGGGAGGCGGGCTCGTCCGCGTGCGCATGCAGCATCGCGGAGGCGAGACCACCCTGGGCGTCGGCATCGGGGAACTCGGAGAGCAGCTCCAGCTCCGCGTCCGCTCCGGCGATGGCCGAAGCCTCCGAGGCGGCGGGCGCCAGCGCGGCGTTGATGGCCGGCGTGGCGCGCGGCGTCGGACGACGGTCCGGCTCGAAGTCGCTGCGTCCCTGGAACGGCCTCACCGCCTGGTGTGCCGGGAGGTCCTTTTTTCCGGGGCTCTGCTGCGCGCCCTTGGAGGCGGAGTCCGGCCGCTCCGTGCTGGAGCGCTCCGAGACGGAGCTCTTCGGCGAGGACGAACGGTTGCCACCATCAATGCGCGACATGAGTGCGCTCCAGGAAGACTGCGAGCCGGTGCGGGCATGGCTCCGGGAAGTCTCAAGGAAGTTATCGGACGCCCCCGGCGCCAGTTGCGTCCAGTGCAAAGGTGAGGTGGCACACGCGCGAGTGCAGCGCTGATGACCGCCAGAAGACACTTGAAGAAGCGCAGCAACTACCGGCGCTTGGCCGCGGGCCGCGGGGGAAACAGCCACTCCAGCCCACGCACCACGTCATCCCGCCAGGCCGGGTAATTGTGCCCGCCGCTGTACTCCCGGTACTCGACCCGGTGTCCCGTGGCCTTCAGCAAGGGCCCCAGTCGCTGGTTGCCCTCCAGGAGCACCTCGAAGCGCCCGCAGCTCATCCACACCTCCAGCGGGCGCCGGGGCACGTGCCGCGCCAGATCGAACACGACGAACTCGTGGTTTTCCACGATGAACGCCCCCGACTGCGACAGCACCCGCCCGAAGGTCTCCGGCGCGCGCAGCCCGATGAAGAGCGACATCAGCCCGCCCAGCGACGAGCCCAGCACCCCATGCACCCCCGGGTTGTGTCTTTCGTCCACCAACGAAAGGTGTTCCCGCGCCAGGGGCAGCACCTTCCACAGCAGCAGGGCCACGGTGTACTCGCTGCACGCGTACTCCACGCCGCGCGTCAGGCCGCCGTTGGAGACGAGCGCGAGGGCGACGGGCTGCATGCGGCCGTCGGCGACCAGCGTGTCCACCAGCTCCGGCAGGCGCACGCGGCGCAGGTAGTCGTCTCCGTCGAGCACGACGAGGAGCGGCACCGGCTCTCGCGTCGGCGGGGCGTACAGGTGCACGGTGCGCTGTCCATCCAGGCCCACGTCGGACATGTCCACGCGGTGGCGGGTGACGCGGCCGCGCGGCACGCCCCGGGGGCGTCGCAGGGGCAGCGAGGGCCCGCCGTCGGGCATGTAGAAGGCGTGGTTGACGTCGCCGAAGCCGTTGTCGGAGACGCGGGTGTTGAAGTCGTCCTTCAGCCGTTGGCCGTGCGCATCGAAGAGGGCGTATTCGACATAGGCGTCGCGGGGCAGCGCCAGCGAGCGCGTCCACAGGCCGGGGGCCACGCGCTCCAGCGCAAGCGGCTCGCCCCTCCAGTCCTGGAAGTCACCCTGGACGAAGACGGGGCCTCGCCCACGCCACACGAAGGTGGCCGTGTCTCCGATGATGACGGGCGTCCCCTCGGCGCGCGCTCTTGCTTCCAGCTCCTTGGCGTCCATCCCGTGTCGCTCCCTGGTGGGTCCAGGGAGCGCGTTCTAGCGCGAGACGGCCACGCGGGCGCGCGCCGTGCTCCGGAGTGTGTGGTGGCCCCGGAGCGCGGGTGGACTCAGCCGACGTTGTCGCGGTGGCGGGCCTGGATGTCACCCGGGAGCGGCTTGCCGGGGACGTGCAGGGGGCCCAGGTCCTCCGCGAGACCGCCGAGCCCTCGCGGGGCGTTCTTGGTCAACGTCAGGATTTCGGCGACCTCGGCCGGGTCCTTCGCGTTGGCGAGCTTCTGGACGAACTCGAACTGGTTCGTCGCCATCTTTCCCGAGTGGCTCTCCCACCGGGACTTGAAGTCGCGGGCGCGATCGGCGAGCTCGGTGAGCTGGTCTCCGGAGAACGTCAGCTCGATGTCCTTCTTCTTGTCGAAGTCGTGCTGGTCGACGTTGTACTGCTGCGCGAACGTGTACTCGGCGCCGCCGGACAGGCCCTCCATGAACATCTTGTATTCGAACTTGTCCTTGTCGAAGACCTCCTTGCCGTCCTTGTCGAAGCTGCGCTTGTAGTCGAGCCGCGTGCCGTCCGCGTCCTTGGTCTCCAGCACCGTGTCCCGCGAGCCATCACCCTTGGTGGTGATGGTGATGCTGCCGCCGTTCTCGGGGACGGCCTGGAACTCCTTGCTGAGGGGGCCCAGCTCCAGCTTCACCTTGGCGTCCGAGGAGAGCTCCAGCTTGTCGACGGTGGCGGAGTCGGAGACGCCCGCGCCGTCCTTCTCCGGCAGCTGCTTCGTCTTCGCGAACTGCTCGAAGGCGTCCTTGCCCTCCTTCGTGTTCACGTCGAACGTGGCGGTGCGCATCTTGTAGTCGGTCAGCTCGGTGCTCCCGTTGAGGGAGACCGTGGCGCCCGCCGCGCCGACGCTGACGGAGGCCCCGCTCTTGATGAGGTCGGTGGGGCCCGCCGTCACGGTGACCTGGCCCTTGTCATCCTTCGAGGTCTCGAAGGAGACGCCACGGCCCTTCTGGATTTCCTCGCCGAGGCCCAGGTCGACGCCCTTCACGTCCACGCTGCCGTTGTAGGAGAAGCCCTTGAGCTCGGCGGCGTCCATCTTCACCGAGGCGCCGTTCGGAATCGTCTCCGGCTTGAGCGGATGCGGCGGCGCGATTTTGCCCTGCTTCAGCTTCTCGAAGTCCTCGTCCTTCATCTTCACTTCGTATGTCTGGGTGTTCGCGCGGGAGACGCCTCCGCCCACGGTCACCTTCTTCATGTCCAGCTCGGCGTTCGCGCCCACCGACATCTCCGCGGAGAGCTCCACGGTGGTGTAGCCGTCCGCCTTCTTGACCTTCTTGTCGAGCTCCGCGCTGAACTCCAGGCCCACCGAGCCGTTCTTTCCCACCGGCACCGTGAGGGGCGGAAGGGGGAGGGAGCC
>NZ_JABUMQ010000276.1:0-15457 GCF_013336645.1 Myxococcus sp. CA039A
GTATGGAGGCGGGGGGCCTCCGGACGCGGGCGTCGAGGGCGGCTCGGTGCGGCGCTACACGCTGCTGACGACGGGTGGGCACCGGCTGAAGCTGGACGACGAGAGCCGCACGCTGCGCCTGGAGGATGGCACCGGCAGCTACCTGGAGCTGTCACCGAAGGGGGTGCGGTTGCACTCGAAGGTGGCGATGGAGCTCGAGGCGCCGGGCCAGGACGTGGTCATCCGTGGACGGTCCATTGACTTCCGGAGAGGCTGAATGCGGCTGCTGACCGTGGACGCGCTGGTGGTGTGTGCCCATGAGCTGGGGCGGGTGGGGCTCGTGAACTCGCAGCCCTGGGTGACGGTGGAGCGCCGGCCGCTGCTCGTGCGCGCGGACCCGGAGGGGCGTCCCATCGGCGGGTGTCCCAACATCGGCCCCACCATCAAGCCCTGTACCACCACGTTGAAGGTGCAGCAGGGGTACTCCACGCTGGTCACCATCGACGGCAAGCCCGTGTGCCTGGACACGCTGACGGGGCTGACGGACGGCACGCCGCCCGGCATCGTGAAGTACAAGGTCAACGCGCCCGGCCAGATGCTGGTGACGGAGGAGCGATGAGCGCCCCCCGCTTCCGCACCTGGCGCTTCGCGCACCCGGACTTCGAGATGGCGGAGAAGTCCGGCCTGCGCGTGGCGCCGACAGGCCGCGTGGAGATGGTGGAGGAGCACGCCGCCATCCGTCAGGCCGTGCTGCTCCTGCTCACCACGGTGCCCGGCGAGCGCGTCATGCGCCCGGACTACGGCTGTGAGTTGCACAAGCTGCTCTTCGCCAACAACGACGACACCACCGCGGGGCTCGCCATCCACTACGTGCGCCGCGCCCTGGACCGCTGGGAGCCGCGCATCCAGGTGCTTCACCTGGACGCCACCCGGAGCGCGGAGGACGGCTTCCGACTGGACGTGTCCGTCGAGTACCGCGTGCGCTCCACCGGCCGCACGGAGCGGCTGGCCTATCCCTATTCGCTCGCGGGAGGCCCGACATGACGTCGCTGCCGACACCCCGGCTCGACGACCGGAGCTTCTCCCAACTCGTGGAGCAGGCGCGCTCACGCATCCTCGCCCTGTGTCCGGAGTGGACGGACCTCACGCCGCACGACCCGGGCATGGTGCTGGTGGAGGTGTTCTCTCACCTCACCGAGACGATGCTGTACCGACTCAACCGTCTGCCGGAGAAGGCCTACGTGGAGTTCCTCCGGCTGCTCGGCGTGCGCCTCCAGCCGCCCGCCGCCGCGTCGGTGCGCCTGCGCTTCTCGCTGGCCCGCGCCTCCGAGCGACCGACGGAGATTCCTCGCAACACGCCCGTCACCCTGTCGCGCGCCGGCGCGGGCGTGGAGCCCGTCGTGTTCCACACGGCGGACGCGGTGACGATTGCGCCAGGGGACACGCAGGTGGAGGTGCTCGCGTATCACTGCGACCCGGTGGACGGGGAGCTGGTGGGCGTGGGCACGGGCCTGCCGGGCCTCACCGTGCAGGCGAAGCGTCCCCCCATCGTCGCGCCCACCGGGGACTCGCTGGACCTCGTCGTGGGAGTGGAGGCGGGGCCCGGGGAATTGGATGCGCGCGCGCCGGCCCGCCGCCATGACGGCCGCACCTACCGCATCTGGCGCGAGGTGGAGAACTTCGCGGCGCTGGACTCGAACGAGCCCGCGTACGTGGCGGACCGGATGACGGGCACCATCACCTTCGCGTCCTCGGTGCGCCTGGCCAACGAGACGGGGGCGCTGGACGAGCCGCGCACGCTGGCGGCGGTGCCGGGAGTAGGGCGGGAGATTCGCCTCTGGTACCGGCGCGGTGGAGGCGCCGCGGGCAACGTGGCGGCGGGCACGCTGGAGGTGCTCAAGGCGCCCATCCCAGGCTTGAAGGTCACCAACCCCCGGCCCGCGACGGGAGGCCGCGTGGCGGAGACGCTGGAGAACGCGCTCTTGCGTGGGCCCCAGGAGCTGCACTCGCTGCGGCGCGCCGTCACCGCGGGAGACTTCGAACTCTTGGCGCTGCGCAGCTCCGGCGCGGTGGCGCGCGCCAAGGCCGTCACCCTGGCGCAGTTGTGGTCCCACGCCCCCGCGGGCACGGTGGAGGTGTTGCTGGTGCCGCACCTGCCGCCGGAGGTGCGAGGCGCGTCGGGTGAGGGAATCACGGAGGCGGCGCTGCGCGAGCACGAGACGGAGGAGGCCCGCGCGCGCATCCACGCGGAGCTGGACCTGCGCCGTCCGCTGGGCACCACCTGCCATGTGGAGTGGGCGCGCTACAAGACGGTGCGGGTGCAGGCGCGCGTGGTGGCGCACCGCGAGGAGGACACGGCTGCGCTGCGCGCGCGGCTCACCGAGCGGCTCCATCAGGTGCTCACGCCACTGCCCTCGGGACTCCAGCCGGAGGGGTGGCGCTTCGGCCAGGCGCTGCGCGCTTCGCATGTCTACGACGCGCTCCTGGCGGAGCCGGGCGTCAGCTACCTCGACAAGGTGCGGCTGCTGGTGGACGAGGTGCCCCGCGAGGTGCGCACCCTGGCCGCCGACAGCTTCCAGCCGGGCACCTTCTACGCGGGCGGCGGCGAGACGCTGTTCCGCACGGTCAACGACGCGGACGGCTGGGAGCGGGCGGGCCTGTTCCCCGGCGAGGACGTGGACGCGGTGGAGGCGCATCCCCAGCGCGCGGGCCTCGTCGCCGTGTGCGCGCGGCTGGCCGCGGACTCGAAGCGCTCCCGCATCCACCTGTCCTACGACTGCGGCGAGACGTGGGACGACACCACGCACACGCTGGACGCGGTGGAGGACCTGACGTGGGCGGAGCGCGACGGTGTGCCGGTGCTGCTCCTGGCCACGCGCGTGGGCCTGTTCGAGCTGGTGTCGCGTCCGGGCGCCACGCCCATCCAGGTGCTGGTGGACCCCGCCAATCAGGACCTGGGCTTCTACGCGGTGGCCGCGACGACGGACGTGCGCGGCGCGGTGAATGTCGCGGTGGCGGCCATGGGCACTCGGGGCGTCTTCCTGTCGAGCGGCGGTGGACGCGGAGGCACCTTCCGTCCCATCGGCCCCAAGGGCCAGGACGTGCGTGTGCTGGAGGTCCAGAAGGACGGGCCTCGCTCCTTCCTCTGGGCGGGCCTCGCCGCGGCCAGTGGCGCGGACCCGGGCAGGGGCGCGCTGTGCTGGGAGTTGATGGGCAGCGCGGACCCTCCGGACGGCTGGCGTCCGTTCGACAGGAACTGGGATGGCGGCAGTTGTCTGGCGCTCGCGTTCAGCGGCTCCACCGTGTACGCGGGCAGCCACCGCGTGGGTGTGTTGTGGGTGGACTCGAGTCGCCCCGGTGCCTCCTGGCGGCGTCCCGACGTGGGCTGTGGCCTGCCGCTGCGCGAGGCGGAGCGCCTGTTCCAGCCCGTGTCCGCGTTGGCGTCCTCGCCCACGGGCGCCCCGGTGCTCGCGGGAGGACCGGACGGCGTCTTCCGTCGCCCCCGAGGCAGCGAGCGCTATGAGCCCGTCTCCACGCGCGAGTTCACCGAGAAGGTGACGCTGCCGCCCACGTGGCTCCTCAGCTCCGGCGCGCACACGCTGGAAGTGGTGACGGACGATGCGGAGCCCTGACATCCAGCGGCTGTTGCCGGGCGTCTTCCAGCGCACCGTGCTGCCGGGCTCTCCGCTCACCGCGCTGCTGGCGGTGATGGACGCGCTGCACGCGCCCAGCGAGGACGTGCTCGCCGGGCTGGAGTCCCACTTCGACCCGCGCCGGGCGCCGGACCGCTTCGTGCCCTTCCTGGCGCGTTGGGTGGGCATGGACCTGCCCGTGTCCACGGGCCTGGGGCGGCTGCGAGAGCTGGTGGCGCAGGCGGTGGAGATATCGCGCTGGCGCGGCACCGCGCGCGGCCTGCGGTTGTTCCTCACCACGGCCACCGGCCGCACCGACTTCCAGGTGGACGACGCGGTGCCCGGCGAGGACGGCAGGCCGCGGCCCTTTCACGTCCTGGTGCTCGCGCCCTCGGCGGTGTCCTCCCACCGGCTGCTGCTGGAGCGAATCATCGAGCGGGAAAAGCCCGCATACGTCACCTATGAGCTGCGTTTCGCGCAGCCGCCTCAAGGAGCCAGTTGATGCCCCGCGCCTTTGACATCACCGCCGTGACGGACACCGTCCGTCTGAATGCGACGGGACAAGGGGAGGTGGCCTACACGGTGTCCAACGCGCTGCGTGCCCCCGTCCGAGCCCGGGCCTCCATCGTCCCGGGCCCCGGCGCGAAGGCGGAGTGGGCCACCATCTCCGGAGGCGACGAGCGGGACTTCGCGCCGGACGGCACGCAGCAGCTCAGCGTGCAGCTTCGCGTCCCACCGGGAACACCGCCGGGACGCTTCACCTTCCACCTGCTCGTGGTGGACGTGACGAACCCGGACGAGCGCTACGCGGAAGGGCCCGCCACGGCCTTTGAAGTCGTGGCCGCGCCGCCGCCCAAGAAGCCCTTCCCCTGGATGTGGGTCGCGCTGGCGGCGGGCGTCATCCTCATCCTCGGGACGGTGATTGGCATCATCTCGTCGAGTGGGGGCGCCGAACTGGGCCAGCCCTGCCCGGGGGGGGACTGTGACAAGGGGCTCACGTGTACGGACCCGGATGGCGGCTCGTGCCTGGTGTCCGCGGGCGAGGCGTGTGACGGCGGCGCGATGTGCTCCACCGGCTTCTGCAACAGGAGGGGCGAGTGCCAGCTGGCACTGGGGCAGACGTGCGCGAGTCAGCGCGACTGCCCGGGGCCGCTGAAGTGCACGGAGGTGCCCGGCTCGCGGCTGTGCCTGCTGGAGTCCCTGCAGGACTGCGAGCGCGACAGTGACTGCTCCAGCTTCTACTGCCGCGCCGACGGGAAATGCAGCCGGGACGACGGGCGCTGCGAGAGCAACGCGGACTGTCGCCAGCCGGCGCAGTGTGGCCCCACGAAGCTCTGCCAGCTCTCGGATGGACAGCCCTGCCGGTCCAACGAGGTCTGCCTCTCCGGCTTCTGCGCGGGGACGTGTCAGGTCGCCCCGCTGGGCTTCCAATGCCCGGGCCCGTGCCCCGACTTCACTGTCTGCAGCAATGGCCAGTGCGTCAACGTCCGGGCGACGGTGCTCAACCAGGAGATGCTCCAGGTCTCCCCCCGCAAGTCGGAAATCATGGAGCAGATGCAGGAGCAGCAGCGTCTGCAACTGGAGATGCGTCGGCGGGAAGAGGGCATCATCCGGTAGCGCCGCGCCATGCCCGAGCTGAAGCCCCTCCATGTCGTGCTCATCCTGGCCATCGTCGCCATCGTCGCGCTCTATGTCCTGGGCGTGGGCCTGGGGGCGAAGGATGAGTCCTCCCGTCGCGAGAGTCCCACGCAGTCCGCCCAGGAACTCCGGGAGCGGTTCATCAAGCCCGAGCCGGTGGATGCCACGGAGTTGGCCGCGACGTGTGCCTTCCAGGAGGGGGTGCTCGTCCTTCCGAGCGGGGGCTCCTGCCGGGTGGACGTGAAGGCGTCCGACACGCGGATGCGCTCGCTGGAGGTGGTGCCCCGCCCCCTCTCCGTGGTCCGGGTGTCGCTGGCGTCGAGGGGCAAGCCGTCGGTGCCGGCGAAGTTCGACCCGCTGAAGGAGGCGAAGAAGCTGGACGTGGCGAAGGAGGGCGCGGACCTGGAGGTGACGTGTCTGTCGGCCCCTCCGCAGCGTCCCATCTGCGAGCTGGGACTGAGGTGAGCAGGAGCAGCCTCAGGCTGGCGCGGCGCGCTTGAGGCGCAGCACCTTGAGGATGGACACCAGCGCGCCCACCAGCAGCAGCACGGCCCAGATGAGGCCGAGGATGGCGACGATGATGGCGCTCACCGCGTCGGTGATGCTGACGAGGATGCCGGGCACCAGTCCGTGGAGGAGGGACACCACGGCGTTGGCCAGGAGCGACGTGAGGTAGAGCAGCACCAGGCCCTTGTTCTGGAGGAAGCGCTGGTGCGCGAGCACCAGGCACACGCCCGCGGCGAGCTTGAGGAACATCAAGAAGCCCAGCGTGCCGGCCGCGCCTCCCCGGTTGAAGAAGCCCCACACGGCCAGATAGGCCAGCGTGCCGAAGGGCACCGACGCGACGAGCGTTATCATCGTCATCGTCATCGCGATGGCGGCCATGAGCAGGCCGAAGCCGGTGAGCAGCGCGACGATGGAGCCGATGAGCGTCGCCAGTCCCTGCACTCGCCCGTGGACGCGCTCGGGGATGATGAGGCTTGCGCCCATCAACCCGAGCGTGAGCAACAGCAGCGCATCCACCAGGGCGAGGTAGGGAATGCCCAGGCCCGGCGTGGGCGGGTTCTCCTTCTGCGTGCGCACCACGTCGGAAGGGTCCACGTCCTCGCCCTCGCAAATCGCGGTGTGCAGGGGACGGCAGTCCTCGGGGAAGCCCGGAGGCAGGGGCGCGCAGGGCTTCGTGCCACTCAGCACCGAGCAGTCCGGCGACTTCTGGGGCAGCAGGATGGGCGAGCCCACCTCCACGAGCACACAGAGCGCCAGCAGCACCAGCGCGGCGATGAGGAAGGGTCTTCGCATGCGGTCCATGCCGCGCCCCCCGGCAAGGCGCGCCCCCAGCGGCGCGTGAGCGCGAGCCTAGGCACGGTGGAAGGGGATTCCCTCGTGCCGTCGTCGGGACTGTCCTGGGGCTCACGGGCTCTGCTCCCAGAGGGAGGGCCCGACCGGATATGCTGCGAGGGCAATGTCCGAACGCAACCGAACCGGTGCCGTGGTGCCCGAGTCGCGACCGTCGGAGGGGGACCTGCGCCGCCGCCTGGAAGGGCGCGTGGAACTGATTGAGTCCGCCCTCCGCCGCTATCGCATGCTCGACAGGACCCTGGATTCGCGCGGCTGGCGGCGGACGTTGCAGGACGAGCCCTCGTTGATTCAGGACGTCCTGGAGGTGGAGCCCACGTTGCTGGAAGCGCTGGAGCGCACCGAGCGGCGCGGTGAGCAGGAGGGCTGGCCGGAGGGCTCGTCCATTCCGAAGACCGCGAGTCGGGTGCGGGAGGTCCGCGAGCGAATGGCGCTGCGCGTGCGCGACGCGCTGCTGACCCGGGGCCTCGTGACGGAGTCCCTGTCGCTGGAGGAGAAGTTGCGCGAGCTGAAGGAGGTCTGCGCCCAGGAGGTCTCCCTCCAACGGACGCCGACGGAGCCCTTCGCGCTGCGCATCGCCTCGGTGGGTCGGGCGCCGCAGTACGTGGTGGCCTTCGTCTTCGTCCTGGCCGCGCTGGGCCTCGGGGTGGGGATTCTCTGGCTGCTGCTCCTCGGTTCGACGGGAGTGGCGCTGGTCGGTGGCACGCTGGCGTTGGTCGCGTTGTTGATGGGGACGGTGACGCTGCTGCGAATGAAGGCCCCGGGCGTCGTCTGGCTCACGCCGGAGCGCGTGGTGTGGATGGCGCCGGGAGACGAGCCCCCGGTGGCCGTGCGGCTGGACTCGCTGGAGGAGGGCGGACTCCAACTGGAGGACGGCGGGGGAGCGCTCAGCCTTCGCGGAGACCACTTCATCCGGCTGACGCGGTTCGATGGCGCGAGCGCCGACCGGCTGCGCGTCCTGATGGAGTTGTTTCGCGATGCCCGCGTCCGGGCGCAAGCGGCCCGGGTGGACCGGCGGGTGGAGTTGTTGACGTTTTCGGCGTTGCTGCGTCGCAAGGGGACGTGGAGCTCCGGGCAGGCCGTGTTGCTGGGTCGTGGCGTCTTCTTCCTCCCCGACCCCGACGCGGGCGCGGCGCTGTTGCATGCCGCGACTGGCCGGAGGTTGCTGTCGAGCGTCGAGCTGGAGTGCGTGCTCGATGGCCTGTGCTGGCAGCCCGAGTCGGAGCTGGACGCGTACCTCGTGCGGGCCACGGTGGCGACGGGGGGCGCGGCCTGGTCGTCTCAGGATGCGCGGGTGGCTCGGGACATTCCCCTGGAGCAGGAGGTCCACATCACCCGGGGCGAGGAGGTGCTCGTCGGCAACGTGGGGCTGACGAAGCGGGAGCTCGCCTACCGATTGGTGCACGCCTGGAGTGAGGGCCTCCAGGATTCGAGCGAGGACGTTCAGCCCAAGCTGAGCAGCGGGTCATGACCGAGCGCGTCCACGCCGCGAAGGAGTCGTCGGAAGGGCCCACCGCCGAAGACGTGCGCGTCCAGTTGGAAGGTCGCGCGGAGGTGCTTGAGGCGGCGCTCCGGCGAGCGGACACCCTGGAGTCGGTGCTGCGCGGCCGGGGATGGAAGCGTCGGTGGCGCGCGCATCCCACGCTCGTCTCGGAGTGGCTGGCTCAGGAGGCCACCGTCGAGGAGGCTCTGGAGCGGACGAGCCGGCGCGCGCGGGTGGAGGGCTGGTCCGACACGCTGCCGGTGATGGAGGGGCTGCGCGAGCTGGAGGCGCGCCGGGAGCGGCTCAAGACACTGGTGCGCGCGCGACTGTCGCGGTTGGTGCACGTGTCCGGTCCTCCCGTGCTGAAGGTGGAGCTGGCGCGGCTGGACGGGTTGGTGGGCAAGCGGGCGACGATGACGCTCGAGCCCGGTGAGGTGCTGCTGTTCCAGGCGGACCGGTTGTCGCCGGTCTCCTCGGGACAGACGCTTCCGCTGCTGGTCTCCATGGCCCTGCTGTATTGGGGCTTGTATGTCCTCCTCCTGGCGTTGCTGCGAGGAAACGGGAGTCGGGCGGGGGTGGCGCTGGTGGCGTTCATCGTCGCCCCGCTGTTCGTGGCGTGGGCCCGGGCGGGTCGCGTCTGGATGACGAGCAGGCGGCTGTTGTGGATGCCGACGTTCGGAGAGACCGTCTCCGTCCCCCTGGCCACCATCGCGCCTGGAGGTGTCCACCTGGGGCCCACGCACGACTTGAAGGTGGAGGGTGAGCCCCGGCTCCAGGTGGCTCATCTCGCGGACGCCAAGGCGCTCGCGACCCTTCTCGAGCTGCACAGCCAGCCTCCGCTGCTGGGGCGGGTGCGCTCCGGGGTACGGCTCGCGGACGTGGTTGTCTTTCCCGCATCGCTGCGGGAGGCGGCGGCGGCGGCCCGCTCGGGGTGGGCCGTGCTGCGGCCTGGCGGCGTGTCCTTCATTCCGGAGGGGGCCGGTCGTCAGGTGCTCTCGACGGTGACGGGGCGGGAGTCGACGCTCGCGGCGGACGTGGGCCGAGTGTTGGAGCAGCTCCGCTGGCTGTCCGGCACGGAGTTCGACGACTGGCTGACGCGGCTGGTGACTGCCACTGGAGGCGTGAGCTGGTCGGCCTGGGACTCCTTGAAGCGGGAGGAGGCTCCGCTGTGGAAGCCGTTTCGAGTCAGTCGCGGCAGGCAGGTCCTGATGGGGCAGATGGAGTGGTCCGCGCAGTCCTCGGCCGAGTTGATTCTCCGCTCCTGGCCGGACGCCGTCACGCCGGGAAAGGCGAAGAGCGCCCGGACGTGAGCGCACTCACGTCCGGGCACCCTGGAGCGCGAAGGCTCAGTGCTTGATGGCGTACTGGAGCAGCACGACGCCGGTCCGGTAGACCTTGGTCGACAGCAGCTCCAGGGGGATGTGTGAACCCAGCCGCGAGACGAGGTGGATTCCCGCGCCGAGCAGCACCGGGTTCAGTTTGATGAGGACCTCGTCCACGAGGCCCGCGGTGAGCAACTGCGTGGCCAGGGCTCCGCCTCCCGCCAGGTAGATGTCCTTGCCCTCCTGGGCCTTCAGCGCGCGCACCGCGCCGACGACGTCGTCGGAGATGAGGTGGACGCGGGGATTCGGACTCTCTTTCATCGTGCGCGAGACGACGTACGTCTCCAGGTACGGGTAGGGGTCCGTGACGTTGAACTTCAGGCCGATGTCATACGTCCGGCGGCCCATCACCACCGCGCCATAGGTGCGCAGCGTGGCGAGGTACTCGGTGACGTGGTCGCCTTCGTTCGCGAAGCAGTCGAAGGAGTCGTCCTCGCGGGCGATGAAGCCGTCGAGGGTGGTGGCGACGTGGTACGCGAGCTTGCGCTTCTGGGGTTGCATAGGAGGACCTCGGATTCGAGAAGTCCCACCGCGCACGGGTGGCGCTCCGCGCCGGAAGGGTGCGGTGGGGACGTGAATGCGGTGCTGTGGGAATCGCTCACGGGGAGCGCCTCACCCGCCACCTCGGACGCATGGCGTCGAGGGCGAGGAGGAGCGCTTCGAGGAGCGAAAGCTGTCAGTGAGAAGAGGTCATGGACAGCGCGGTTTCCCGCGCCGGAAATGAGGATGGCCTCAACCCACTGACGATGCAAGTCACGAGGTGACGCAGTCCCGCCCCGACTCCAGGCAAGGGTTCGCCTGTCGTCAGATGGCGGGAATGCGGCTCACGGCTCCAGGATGAGGTCCATGTCGCTGTCGTCCTCCGTGGCCTCCGTCACGTCCGGGTCGTTGTCGTCCAGGTCGTAGCCGTAGATGGACATGCCCGGAGGTATCGTCGCGCCGATGCACGGAATCTGCCGGGGCTCGGCGCCCACGCCGTCGCCATCCATGTCCGGATAGAGCACGACCCAGCGCGTGCGCTCCGGGTCCGCGTCGTCGCAGTCGTTGCCCGTGGCCTTCGTGAAGTACGGCGCTGGCAACGCGCTGCCCACACAGACACCGCCCTGCTCGGGCATCGTGGCGCCGTCCAGGTCCCGGTCCACGTGGGTGTAGTTGCGCTGAACCCAGCGCGTCGCATCGTCGTCCGCGCAGTCGGTTCCCACCGCCGACCGGGAAGGAGGCGTCTGCCCGTCGGTGCACAGCGTCTCCGACGTGCCCGCGCCCACGCCATCTCCATCCAGGTCCGGCCAGGACAGGAGCGACGTGTGTCGCGTGGGGCTCGTGTCGTCGCAGTCCCGGCGTTGCTCGGTCCACGCATAGCCAGGAGGCAGTGCGGTGCCACCACAGACGTTGCCCGCTTCGGGCACCGTGTAGCCATCCCCATCCGCGTCGCGATGCCGGTACTCCCGGAGCTGCCACCCGCTGGCGTTCGAGGGCGCGCAGTCGGAGCCGAGCGTCGAGTAGCCCTGTGGCACCGTGCCACCCGCGCACAGCGTCACCGCCGTGCCCGCGCCCACCAGGTCCCCGTCTTCGTCGGGATGGACGCTCCAGCTCACCCGGATGGAAGCATCCTGGTCGTTACAGTCGAGCCCGCGGGGAAGGTGGGCATAGCCCTGGGGCAGAAACTCGCCGCTGCACCGCACGCCATTTTCGGGGACCGTGTCGCCATCCCCATCCGCGTCGCGGTACGTGTAGCCCCGCCACTGCCAGAGCGTGGCGTCCCCGGGGGCGCAGTCATCGCCCTGGAGCGCATGTCCCGGAGGCGCCACCGCGCCCGCGCACCGGGCCTGGGGCTCACCCGTGCCGAAGCCATCGCCATCCGCGTCCACGTAGACGTCGCGCGTCCGCCACACCGTCGAGTCCGAGTCGTCGCAATCCGCGCCGAGGGACTGGAGGGTGTAGCTGGCAGGCAGTTGCTGAAGGGGCGCGAGGCAGAGCGCGCCCGGCGCATCCACGGTGAGGCCATCCCCGTCGACATCCCGGTACAGATAGGCGAGAGACACCGCGCGAGTGGCATCGAGCGGCGCGCAGTCTCCTTCCACGATGGAGAACCCCAGCGGTGGCGACTTGCCGGCGCAGACGTCCACGCGAGGGCCCTCGCCATACCCGTCCGCATCCAGGTCCGGCCAGGCGCCGCGAGCCACCGCGAAGCGCGCATCCTCGTCATCGCAGTCCGAGGGGCCCGCCTGCTCGCGATACCCCCAGAGGGTCTCCCCCAGACAGACCTCCACCGGACCCGGGCCCGTGGCGCCGTCGCTGTCCCGGTCCGGATACAGGCCGGAGACCGTGCGCCACCGGGAGCTGTCCTTCGGGGCGCAGTCTCCCGGCACCGAGGTCCAGCCCAGGGGCAGGGCGTTGTCGGGGGCGCACACCTTCTTCAAGGCCCCGTCACCCCGACCGTCACGGTCCACGTCCTCGTAGGCGGAGACCTCGTGCCAGTTCGCCCTGTTGAACGGCTCGCAGTCCGCGTCGTTCGCCACGCCGTCGCCGTCCGAGTCCTTGCCGCCAGTCCCGAGGCCATCGCCACCATCGGCGCAGCCAGACTGGAGCCCCAGCAGGGCCAGCGCGAGCGCCAGCCAGATGCTTCGCGTCGTCGCCATGAGCGGGAGTCCCGTCTTCCGTCCGTCAGGGAGCCGGCGCCGCCGTCCGGCGGGTCAGTTTGCAGGTGACAATCGCCCCCTGGTACCGGAGCGACAGCTCGAGGAGGTAGGCCCCTGGCTTGTTCATGAGCAGCAAGGCCAGCCGGTCGCAGCGAGCGATATGCGGGCTGGCGCCGTAGTAGTTGGTGGACGGGTAGGGGAACTCGAACTCCAGGGTCCGGGGCGTGTTCTCTCCCTGGAGGACGCCGGTGACCTGGATGGTGTCCGCCTGGACGAGGGAGTAGCTGTCCACCGTCACGAAGACGTAGGGCACGTTGGGCTGGGGTGTCTCGGCCGCCAGCGCGGAGGGCGTCAGCGTCACGGAGGCGAGCAGCAGGGCGGCGGCGCGGAGGACTCGGCTCGGATGCATCTTCGGAATCCTGGAGGGTGGGGTGGGATACAGGGACGGCCCGACAGAACCCGACGGGTGTCGCCTGGGTATACGCAACGAGCCCATTTTCCTGTTCGTTTCCCGGTGAATTCCGGGCGGCCTCCCAGGCGCCGGGGCCCTCGCCGCACCTTGTCACCGGGTGGGACCTGCAATACGCCTGGGGCATGTCCAGCGCCGCGCTCCCCGCCGACTTCCTCCGCGCTCTCTCCGAGGGCTTCCCCGTCGATTTCCTCACCCAGGAGCCGGAGGAATTGAAGGAGTACGGCCGCGACTGGACGCGCGTGTATGCCCCGGCCCCGAGCGCGGTGGCGCTGCCCCGCACCACGGATGAGGTGTCCCGGCTGCTCGCGCTGTGCCACCAGCACGGCGTGGCGGTGGTGCCCTCCGGAGGCCGCACGGGCCTGGCCGGTGGCGCGGTGGCGGCGAAGGGCGAGGTGGTGCTGTCGCTGCAGCGCATGGCGCGCCTGGGGCCGGTGGACCTGCTCGGCAACACGGTGCGCGTGCAGGCGGGCGCGGTGACGGAGGCGG
Organism: Myxococcus sp. CA039A; assembly: GCF_013336645.1. Taxonomy (NCBI): domain Bacteria; kingdom Pseudomonadati; phylum Myxococcota; class Myxococcia; order Myxococcales; family Myxococcaceae; genus Myxococcus; species Myxococcus sp. CA039A. Next base: position 13,068 of record NZ_JABUMQ010000276.1, read on the forward strand.
TGCACCGCCACTGCGCCGAGCATGGCCTGACGTGGCCGGTGGACTTCGCCTCCAAGGGCTCCAGCACCGTGGGCGGCAACATCGCCACCAACGCGGGCGGGGTGAAGGTCATCCGCTACGGCCTCACCCGCAACTGGGTGCTGGGGCTCCAGGTGGTGACGGCGGACGGCCGCGTGCTGGAGCTCAACGGCGCGCTGGAGAAGAACAACACCGGCCTGGATTTGCGCCAGCTCTTCATCGGCAGCGAGGGCACGCTGGGCGTCATCACCGAGGCCACCCTCAAGCTGACGCAGCTTCCCGGCAAGCAGGACGTCTTCCTCTTCGCCGTGCCGGATGTGGCCGCCGTGCTGAGGCTGTTCCGGGACGCCCGTCAGCAGACGGCCTTCCTCATCTCCGCCTACGAGTTCTTCACGGATCGCTGCCTTTCGCGCGTGCAGCGCCACCGCAAGCTGCGCTCCCCCTTCGAGGCGACCAGCGGCTGCTACGTGCTGCTGGAGGTGGAGTCACGCGACGCGGCGGCGGTGGAGGCGTGGCTGGGCTCGCTCTTCGAGCGGGGGCTGGTGACGGACGGCACGCAGGCGCAGGGCGCGGCGCAGGCGGCGGAGCTGTGGGCGCTGCGCGAGGGCATCAGCGAGAGCCTGTCCGCCACGGGCCTGCCCCACAAGAACGACATCTCCCTGCCCGTCGCGGGCCTGGAGGCGTTCTGCGCGGAGCTGGAGGCCGTCTTCCAGTCGCGCTACCCGGGGTGGGAAATCTGCCTCTTCGGCCACATTGGCGACGGCAACCTGCACGTCAACGTGATGAAGCCGGACGCGCTGGACAAGGCGGAGTTCCTGGCCCACACGAAGCAGGCGGACCCCACCATGTTCGAGCTGGTGCGCAAGCACGCGGGCAGCATCTCCGCGGAGCACGGCATCGGCCTGTTGAAGAAGGACTACCTGGGCTACTCGCGCTCCGAGGAGGAGCTGGCCCTCTTGCGCGCGCTCAAGCGGACCCTGGACCCCCGGGGCGTGCTCAACCCCGGGAAGATTCTGGACGCCTGAGCGCGCAATGGGCGCGCGCTGACGTCAGGAGACGATGCGCGTCTTGATGTCCGTCGTCAGGCCGGCGATGGCGTCACAGACGGGGCGCGACACGTCCTGGTCCAGGTCCATGACCAGGTAGCCGATGTTCGCGTCCGTGCTGAGGACCTGCGCGTGGATGTTGGCGTTCAAGTCGGAGACGATGCGGTTGATGTCGCGCAGCACGCCGGGGATGTTGCGGTGCACGTTGAGGATGCGGTGGGTGCCGGGGATGAGCGGCGCCTCCACCATGGGGAAGTTCACCGAGCCCGTCGTCGCGCCCGTCCGGAAGAACTTGGAGAGGCTGACGGCCACCTCCCTGCCGATGGACGCCTGCGCCTCCTCGGTGGAGCCGCCGATGTGCGGCGTGAGGATGACGTTGGGCAGGTTCTGCAACTCGGTGACGAAGCCATCCGAGTTGCCCTCGGGCTCCTCCGGGTAGACGTCCACCGCGGCGCCGCCCAGGTGCTTGGAGCGCAGGGCCGCCGCCAGCGCGCTGATGTCCACCACCGTGCCCCGGCTGGCGTTGATGAGGCAGGCGCCCTTCTTCATCTTCGCCAGCTGCTCGGAGCCCATCATCATGTGCGTGGACGTCAGCGCCGGGACGTGGAGCGTGACGAAGTCCGACTCGGCCAAGAGCTCGTCCAGCGAGCCCACCGCGCGCGAGTTGCCCAGGGGCAGCTTCGTCATGACGTCGAAGTAGAGCACCCGCAGGCCCAGGGACTCCGCCAGCACGCCGAGCTGCGAGCCGATGTGGCCATAGCCGATGATGCCCAGCGTCTTGCCTCGCACCTCGTGGCTGCCGGTGGCGACCTTGCGCCACTGGCCGGTGTGCACCTCGCGGCTGCGGTCGAACAGTTGCCGCGTCAGGGCGATGATTTCGGCGATGACCATCTCCGCCACGCTGCGCGTGTTGCTGAAGGGCGCGTTGAAGACGGGGATGCCGTGCGTGTTGGCGGACGTCAGGTCCACCTGGTTGGTGCCGATGCAGAAGGCTCCAATCGCGAGCAGCTCGTCCGCGTGCACCAGCGACTCCGCGGGCACCGTCGTCTTGCTGCGGATGCCCAGCAGGTGCACGCCCTTGAGGCGCTCGGCCAGCTCCGCCGGCTTGAGCGCCGAGGACGTGCGCTCCACCTGGAAGCCCTCGGCGGCCAGCAGCGCCTCGGCGGACGGGTGGATGTTCTCCAGCAGCAGGGCGCGGAACGGACCCTCGTTGAGAATCGGGCGCGTCGGGGACGGCGGGAACCGGGCAGTGCTCATGTCGCCGTGCGTTAGACCCCGGCCCCAAGGCTGTCAAGCGCGGGGTGAGGGGGCTGGAGGGCCCGGTGT
>NZ_JABUMQ010000277.1:0-15413 GCF_013336645.1 Myxococcus sp. CA039A
CCCTGCCCCTGCCCCGGTGTGGCCAGCTCGAGCGCACCGCGCACGGCCTGTGGCTGTGTGACGGGGTCGCCTTGCGCAGCCCCTCCGACCGGCCCCTGCGGCTGGGCACCGGCGCCACGCCTCCCGATGTGGCCGTGTCGGGCAACGTCGTCTGGGTGGTGGGAGATGGGCGGGTGCGCCGGTACGTGGATACGGGCTCCGAATTGGAGCTGACGGGCTCGCTGCTGCTGAGCACGACGACGGGCGTGAAGGTCATCCAGTCGCGACTGGCCTCGGAGAACGAGCTGGTGGTCCTGGACGCCGAGCTCCTGCACCGCTTCGTCTTCACCGACACCGGGGTGCTTGAGTCCCCCACTCCCGCGTTCTGGGCGACAGGGCAGCCTCGGATACCCTTTGGCCTGGACAGCGCGGTGGGGCTGCTGGTGCGCGCGGCGGAGGACCAGGTGTTGGTGGTGAGTCAGCCCGGGCCGATCGACAACAGCACGGCCTGCGCCTTCAAGGTCGGAGCGGACGGGGCCTTCCTGCCCGAAAGCCTGCTGTGCGCTCTCGTACGCGGCAGACCCGTGGGGATGGAGGACGGCATCCTGTGGACCCAGGTCGGCGTCAACATCCCCACGTTGAACGCCGGACGCATGCTGCATCGCTGGGGCATCTCCGAGGGGCGGCTCGAGGAACGCAACGCGCTCATCCTGGATGCCTCCATCGCCGTGGCCGACGCGCCCCTCCGAGGGGGCTTCACCGTCCCCGCCCTGTACGCCGTCCCCCGGAAGGCCACCGCGCTGACACGGCCGAGGGTCCTCCCTGACAGGTCCGCGCTGGGGCTGGAGCTGATGCCCACCAACATGCCGCTCGCCGAGGGCGCTCGCGCCACCTCACCCCGCTTTCATTGGGGCGGAGACTCGCGCCCCACTGTCGGCTTCACCACGGTCTACGAGCAGGCCCTGCCCTGAATCCACCGGTCCGAGCCCCGGAAGCGACTGTCTGGGGCTCCCACGAACGGTCCACGGCCCCGGGCTGGTGACAGGTTCGGAAAAAGCGAGGGGAGATGGTTGCCTGCCTCTCGCAGTGCCCTCCGTGCGGGTGTAGAGAGGCCGGCGCGTCGCGACTGGCCGCGCGCTCCCACCCTCGGAGGCGAGCCCCATGATGGACAGCCCTCTCAGCGCCTCGCTCTCCATGGAGGAGCTCCATGAAGCGTGGCCGGTGCTCTCCATCGACGAGCGCCTGGAGGGCTTCCGCCTCTTGCCGACCGCGGTGGCGGACGACTTCTTCCTCGCCCTGTCCGCGCGCGAGCAGGCGGAACTCATCCTCCACCTCCCGACATCGGAGCGGCGCACGTGGGTGCGGCTGCTGCCCCCCGACGACCTGGCGGACCTGGTGCAGGCGGTGGAGCCCGAGGAGGCCGACGCCATCCTCGCGCAGCTCGACGACGCGAGCCGGCGCGAGGTCAACGTGCTGCTGGCCTACGCGGAGGACGACGCCGGCGGTCTGATGAACCCGCGCTTCGCCCGCGTGCGGCCGGACATGACCATCGACGAGGCCATCGGCTATCTGCGCAAGCAAGCGCGGGAGAAGGTGGAGACCGTCTACTACGCCTATGCGCTGGACGCGGAGCAGCGGCTGCAGGGCGTGCTCTCGTTGCGCCAGCTCTTCCAGGCCGCCAGCGACAAGAAGGTCGCGGACGTCATGCACCACGACGTCATCACGGTGTCGGAGAACACGGACCAGGAAGTGGTGAGCCAGCTCTTCGCCGAGCACGGCTTCATGGCCCTGCCCGTGCTCGACGAGCAGAACCGGATGAAGGGCATCGTCACGGTGGACGACATCGTCGACGTCGTCCAGGAAGAGGCCACCGAGGACATCCAGAAGGTCGGCGGCATGGAGGCCCTGGAGGCCCCCTACTTCGAGGTGGGCTTCTTCGGCATGCTGAAGAAGCGCATCGGCTGGCTGCTCGTCCTCTTCCTCGGACAGATGCTCACCGCCACGGCCATGAGCAGCTTCGAGGGCGCGATTGAGCGCGCGGTGGTGCTCAGCCTCTTCGTGCCGCTCATCATCTCCTCCGGCGGCAACTCCGGCAGCCAGGCCTCCACGCTCATCATCCGCGCGCTGGCGCTCGGCGAGATGCGGCTGAAGGACTGGTGGCGCGTGGCCCGGCGCGAAGTGCTCTCCGGCCTGGTGCTGGGCTTCGTGCTGGGCGCGGTGGGCCTGGGTCGCATCGTGTTGTGGCAGGAGGTATCCGGCGCCTATGGCGAGCACGCCTTCCTGCTGGGCTGCGCGGTGGCGCTCTCCGTGCTGGGCGTGGTGACGTTCGGAACGCTCGCGGGCTCCATGCTGCCCCTGGTGCTGCGCCGCTTCGGGTTCGACCCCGCGAGCGCCTCCGCGCCCTTCGTCGCCACGCTGGTGGACGTCAGCGGCGTGGTCATCTACTTCACCGTCGCCAGCCTCCTGCTGCGCGGCACGCTGCTCTAGAGGCGCGAGCCACATCCCTCGCGGGAGGTCCGGCCATGATTCGCACCACCCTTCGGCGCACCCTCACCCTGGAGGCCCCTGAGTCTCCGGGCCGCATCGCCCATGTCTCCGCCGCCAGTGGACTGGTGCGCGTGGGGGAGTGGCTCTACGTCGTCGCGGACGACTCGCTGCACCTGGCGACGTTCCCCGCGCGCGGAGACGCCCCGGGACGACTCGCGCGACTCTTCGCGGGCGAGCTGCCGGAGGAAACCCAGGCACGCAAGGCGGCCAAGCCCGACCTGGAGGTGCTCTGCGCGCTGGGGCCCTTCGCCGGGGCACCTCATGGGGCCCTGCTCGCGTTGCCGTCGGGCTCCTCCTCCGTGCGCATGCGCGGCGCCGTGCTGCCGTTGAGCGCGGAGGGAGCGCTCGCGGGCGAGGCGCGCACGGTGGACTGCTCGGCGCTGTACCAGCAGATTGGCCGGGAGCTGGGCTCGCTCAACATCGAGGGCGCGGCGATGGTGGGCAGCCGCCTGCGGCTGTTGCAGCGGGGCAATGGGGACGCGGGCGTGGACGCGCTCGTGGACCTGGACCGCGAGCGCGCGCTGCGCGGAATCGAAGTGGGCGCGCTGGGTCCGGAGGTGCTGCGCACGATTCGGCGCTGGGACCTGGGCCACGCCGGCGGGGTGCGGCTGTCCTTCACCGATGCGTCACCGCTGCCGGATGGGCGGCTCGTCTTCACCGCGACGGCCGAGGACACCCGGAATGCCTACGCGGATGGCCCGGTGGCGGGCTCCGCGGTGGGGCTGCTGGCGCCGGATGGGACGCCGCTGTTCCTGGACTCGGTGGACGCGAAGGTGAAGCTGGAGGGCGTGGACGCGCGGGTGGAAGGTGGCCGCGTGCACCTGCTGCTGGTGGCGGACGCGGATGACCCGACGGTGGCGGCGCCCCTGCTGGAGGCGGTGCTGGACGTACCGGCGTAGGCGCCCTGGATGGGCCCCTCGTCAGTCGTGCTCGTGCGCCGCCTCTTCGGGCCTGCCGCCCACGGCTTCGAGCGAGGAGCGCGCGGGACGGGCCCGGTCGAAGGCCACCTCACGCTCGCCCACACCCTCCGCCGTGGTGTTGGCGATGCGCTTGCGCGCACGGGCGATGTAGTCCTGCACGAGCGTCGGGTCCGGGTGCGTCTTCAGCGTCTCCACCCAGGTCTCGATGGCCTTCTCGTGCTCGCCCGCATCCGAGCGCAGCTTGCCCATCTCGAAGAGGGCGTGCGGGGACAGCTCCGAGTCCGGGAAGCGCGTGCGCAGGTCCGCGAAGGCGCGCGAGGCCTCCTGACGTCGGCCCTCCATCATCGCGATGGCCTGCGCCTGGAGGAACAGGGTGTCGTCCACGAAGACGCTGGTGGCGAAGCGCTCGACGAGGCGGCGCGTCTCCAGCTCACACTGCTGATAGTCGCCCAGCTCGAAGTAGAGCTTGCCCACCTGGTAGTGCAGCTCCGCGCCTTGCGGAGGATTGCGCTGGAGCGCGGCGGTGAGCTGGTCGATGGCGCCGCGCAGGTCGCGGTAGTGCACCCGCAGCAGCTCCGCGAGGATGATGCGGGCCTCGAGTGCCTCGGGGGACTCGGGGCACTGTTGGATGAGCTCGCGGTAGACGCCCACGGCTTCCTTCACCTTGCGCTGCTCCAGCCAGTAGACGTCGGCGGCGCCCTTCAGCGAGCGGGCGCGCAACACGAGCGCCTCCGGCGAGCTGTCGTGGCGCAGCATGTCGAACGCCTTGCGGTATTCGACGAGGGCCTCGTCGGGACGCTTCTCGAAGATGGCGTCGCGGGCTCTCTGGAGGTGGTCGACAGGCTTGTCGCGACGACACCCGGCGCCCGCCAGGGCCAACGCGACGAGGGCGAACCGGAGCGCCCGCACTAGCACTTCTCCGGAGTGACGGTGACGCACCGCGAATCCTCGCAGCTCACACACTCGGCGATGGGCGAGACGTCGGTGACGCACACGTCGACGCGGGAGGTGCGAGGGCAGTCCTCGGACGTGACACAGCGGAAGACGCTCCCGTCTTCACGGGTGACGTCCTGGGCCGTGGAACCGCAGACTTCCAGGTCGTTGCATCCCAGCAACCCCGCTCCGATGGCGGCGAGGACTGCGTGCGTGGCGCGTCTCACGGCGGCGGTTCTACCTGGATTCGCCCACGCCGTCACGGAACGGTGTGTCTGCTCGTCTGCCTACCGGGAGACCCCTTGCACCCTCACCACAGACGGTGAAGCCTGAAAAGCAAGCGTGTCACGAAGTACCCGGCACAATGCCGGTAGGATTTGGCTCACACCCAGGTGAATCAACATGACCGAGGCCATCCACTTCTACAGCGTCACCGACGACCACGGCTGGTGCTCGAACTTCGCGCCCTACCCCATCAAGCTGGGTGGCAAGACGTGGCCCACCAGCGAGCACTACTTCCAGGCCCGGAAGTTCGAAGACCCCACGGACGAAGAAGCCATCCGACAAGCCCGGACCCCGATGCTCGCGGCCCGCCTGGGCAGGGACCGCAAGCGCAAACTCCGACGAGACTGGGAGTCCATCAAGGTCTCCATCATGCGCGAGGCCGTGCGCGCCAAGTTCACCCAACACGAGGACCTCACCCGGCTCCTGCTGGAGACCGGCGACGCGAAGCTCGTCGAGCACACCGACCAGGATGACTACTGGGGCGACGGCGGAGATGGCCGCGGCAAGAACATGCTGGGCCGCATCCTCATGGAGATTCGAGAAGAGCTGCGCGCACGGTAGGGCACCCCGAGTTCCTCTCCTCCCTGGGCCCGTCACTCGCCTGAATCAAGGCCAGTGCATCGATGCCAGGTCCTCGCGAAAGCCCGCCGCGAAGACAAGACTCACCACCACCGCGCCCAGTGCCAACAAGGACACCGCGCCCGCCCACCGCGTCCCAGGGGGCGTCGCGTCCTCACGCCGCCACACCCGCGCGAGCCCCAGCCCCACCACGCCTCCCGCGAGGGCGCCTCCCACGTGCGCCGCGAAGTCGACCTGATTCCCCGTGCGCGACACTGCGATGGGAATCAGTGAAGGCACCAGCAGCCGCAGCGCCATCATCTGAACCTCCACACGGCCCGGCCCCACGGGCAGACGTCGGCTCACCGCCAACACCGCCGCCAGGAGCCCCATCAGTGCCCCCGACGCGCCCACCGACACCACCGCATCCCCATTGAGAGCCATCGACAACGCCCCGCCGCCCAGCGCGCTCACGACGAGCAACACCCCCAGCCACGCTCGGCCCACCATGCTCTCCAGCACCATCGCCCCAAACCAGAGGCAGAAGCCGTTGAGCAGCAGGTGGATGAGGTCTCCATGCAGCAGCGGCGCCAGGAACAGCCGCCACCACTGCCCATGCTCCAGCACCAGCCCCGAGACCAATCCTCCCAATCCCACCAGTGTCTGGAGACCCGGCGCGAGCAGCCCCGTGCCCGGTGAGCCCACAGCGAAGAGGTGCTCCGCCGCGAAGCCAAGCGCCAGCGCCACCAGCAACGCCACCGTCAGCACCGGCTTGCGCTCGACGGCCTCCGCGACCTCGACCTCCTGCCCCTCCACCACGCGAGGCTCCCGGAGCAACCCTCGCACGTAGCCACGCGACACCATCGCGCGCCGCCACGTGTTCGCCCACACCTCGCCAGAAGACACGTCCACGTGCATCGCATGCAGGTGGACCTTGTTGAACATGCCGAGCCGGTGACGCTCCAACCGCTCCTGGTCCTCCCGCGTCGCGGGCCCGCTCCCTACTTCGATGAGCTGAAGGCCCACGGGAAGCTTCGTCCCACTCACCGTGCCCGAGTAGTGCAGACACGCCTTGCCCACACGTTCCAGCGCCGAGGTCTCCAACGAGAAGCGCCGCGAGGGCTCACGCTCCCGGTCCACGATGCAGACGATGACGCATGAGTACCCGTCCGAATACGTGAGCACCGCGTCCGACACATCGACCAACTCCGCCGCCTCTGTATGCGTGCCGGGCTGAAAGCCCTTGTCGGCCATCAACCGCCGCGCCAGGTACTCCGCGAACGGCGGTCCGGAAGTCACCGCGGCGGGCGGCGCGGGCACCTGCCCTGTCAACGCTTCCTCGGAGGCGGACTGCGTGGAAGGTGGCGGCGACACAGCGGTTCCTTTCCCAAAGCCCTGACCGATGAGCCTGCACGAGAAGCCCGTCTCCACGCCAGCCGCCCGGCCCCTCCACCACTCATCCCGCACCAGAACCGCTCATGGAGTATCCGGGGCTCCTGGCTGCCCGGCGCGTACCTTCTTCCTCGCCCGGCACCGCCATCCCGGCGGCGTCCAGTTCGTGGGAGTCCTCCATGTCTCGTGCCCTCCTCCTGGCGGCGTTCGTCGCCGTGCCCCTCATCTTCGGCTGCGCCACCACCTCCGGCGCCAGCAGCGCCGCCACTCCCACTGCGCCCTTCGCGGTGAAGCGCTCCGGACAGGGCCAGCCCGTGCTGTTCATCCCCGGTCTCGCGTCGTCGGGCGAGGTGTGGGAGGAGACGGTCGCCAGGCTCCAGACTCAGTACGACTGCCACGTCTTCACGCTCGCCGGCTTCGCGGGCCAGCCGTCGGTCCCCGCGCCCTTCCTGCCCACCATGCGGCGCGCGCTCGCCGAGTACATCCGCGCGCAGGGATTGAAGAAGCCCATCATCGTCGGACACAGCCTGGGCGGTGCGCTGGCGCTCGGCCTCGCCGCCGACGCACCGGACCTGGTGGGCGGCATCTTCATCGTGGACAGCGTGCCCTTCCTGCCCGCCTTGATGTACCCGGGCGCCACCGTGGAGACCTCGAAGCCGTTCGCCGAGCAGTTCCGCACCCAGATGCGCATGCAGACCGTGGAGCAGCGCAGCCAGGGCTCGCGTCACGCGCTTCAGGTCTACATCTCCGATGAGGCACGACGAGAGGTCGCCGCGCGCTGGGGCGCGGACTCGGACCCGGAGACCGTGACGCAGGCGATGTACGAGATGAGCATCACCGACCTGCGTCCGGAGCTGTCGCGCATCACCGCGCCCACCTTCGTGCTCGGCTCGTGGGTGGCCTTCGAGGGTCGTGTCCCGCGCGAGGCCGTGGAGGCCAACTATCGCGGCCAGTACCAGACCCTCACCACCGCGCGTGTCGTCATGCACGACACGGCCCGGCACTTCATCATGTGGGACGACCCCCAGGGCTTCCTCGCCACGCTGGAGGGCTTCCTGAAGACCCCCGCTCCCGTGGAGTCACGGCGCTGAGCGTGGTGAACTCTGGTCCCACGCAAGGCAGGAGCTCGCATGTCATCCCGACGCGCCAAGGTGTATGCGGCCTGCCAGGTGGGCGGCTGGGGCCTCTACGGTCTCGTGAACATCCTGCTGACCCTCCTCACGGTGGTGGCCCTGTCGCGAGGCACGGAGCAACTGCTGCCCCGCTCGTTGTGGACCCTCGCGATGAGTCTCTCGGGCGGAGTCATCACGCACTTCGCCCGAGCCCCGCTGAACCTTCGCGCGTGGGTGCGACTCCCGCTGCTTCGCCTGGCGCCACGCGTCGTCCTCGCGTGCGTGGGACTGGGCGCAATCCAGCAGGCCGTGGGCCTCTTCCTCGCCTACCCCGTGCTCGGCCTCTACAAGCCCGAGGACTTCTCCTTCGCCTTCGCCATCACCGGCGTCTCGTTCTGGGCCGTGGTGATGCTGATGTGGCTGCTGACCTACTTCACCGTCCACTTCGTGGACCGGGCCCGCACCATGGAGCGCGAGCGCTGGCAACAGCAGGCCGCGGCCCAGACGGCGGAGCTGCGCTTCCTCAAGGCCCAGCTCCAACCCCACTTCCTCTTCAACTGTCTCAACAGCGTGCGCGCCCTCATCGTCGAGGACCCCGCCCGCGCGCAGCAGGCCGTGACGCGCCTGTCCTCCCTGCTCCGCCACGCCCTCTCCGCGCGCGGCCCCGAGACGGTGCCACTGTCCCAGGAGCTCCAGGTGGTGCGTGACTACCTGAGCCTGGAGGCCATCCGGCTCGACGAACGCCTTCGCGTGCGCGAGGACGTGGCCCCGGAAGCGCTCGACATCCCCGTGCCCGCCATGCTGGTCCAGACGCTGGTGGAGAACGCCATCAAGCACGGCATCGCGCGGACTCCGGAAGGTGGCGAAGTGAGCCTGTTCGCCCACGTTCACGGAGGCGCGCTGCTGTTGGAGGTGGCCAATACCGCCGCGCCTCTCGGCACTCCCACCGCGCCCCACTCCAACGGCGTGGGCCTCCACAACGCGAGCGAGCGACTGCGCCTGCTGTGCGGCGCCCACGCCTCGCTCCTGCTCGACCAGACACATGCGGCGCTCACCACGGCGCGCGTCCGGATTCCCCTGCCCTCATGAGAGTCCTCATCGTCGACGACGAACGACTGGCCCGCGCCGAGCTGCGCCGACTGCTGGCCGCCTTCCCTGACGTGGAGGTGGTGGGTGAAGCCACCCACGTGGAAGACGCCTGCCGACAGGTGGAGGCCCTGGAGCCGGACCTGCTGCTGCTCGACATCCAGATGCCAGGCGGTACGGGCTTCGACGTGCTGGCCCGACTCGACGAGCCTCCGGACGTCATCTTCACCACCGCGTATGACGCCCATGCGGTGCGTGCGTTCTCCGTCAACGCGCTCGACTACCTGCTCAAGCCCATCGAGGCGGAGCGGCTCGCCGAGGCCCTGGAGCGGGTACGCCAGCGCGGCGGCCATGTACCGCACGCGCCTTCACGCACCCAGGACGCATCCCTGGAGCGGGTCTTCGTTCGAGACGGTGAGCGCTGCTGGCTGGTGCAGCTCGCGCAGGTGCCGCTCATCACCTCCGAGGGCAACTACGCCCGGCTGCACCTGGAGGGACATCAGCCGCTGCTCTTGCGCTCGCTGAGCTACCTGGAAGAGAAGCTGGACCCGGCGCGCTTCTTCCGCGCCAGTCGCCAGCACCTCATCAACCTCGACTTCGTCGAGACCCTGGAGCCCGGCCCCGGAGGCACGCTGGTGGCGCGCCTGCGCGGAGGCACCGAGGTGGAGATGTCACGCCGTCAATCCCAGCGCTTCCGTGAGCGCATGAGCCTCTGAAGCGCGCGTCAGTTGGCGCCACGCTGGCGCTTGGACGACTTGCCGGAGGTGAGCACCGTGTCCACCGCGGCCACGCTGCTGCGACGCCGCATCTGCTTCACGCGCTCTTCCATCTTCTCGTAGTGCTTCATGCGCGCCAGCATGTGCGGTTCCGAAGTCTGACAATGCAGCTGCGTCACTTCCTGGTGACGACGCCCCATCTCCTGCCACGTCTGGAGCATGGCCTGGTTGCCCAGGAGCCGCTCCTCGACATTGTCCAACACCGCGTCCAGCTGCTCGGCTTCCGCCTCCAACGCCGCGAGCCGCTCCTGGGACTCTTCCGAGGGCGTCGAGCACCCCGTGGTCACCGAGAGGCCCACCACCACCACCGACAGCCCGAGCCACCTCTGCATCCCCACATCGCCTCCCACGTGTCTCGCGCCATCCGCAAGCCTCTCGCGCGAAACCCAAACTAGGGAGGCCCCCCTGACGCGACAACCCGTGCGGGCAAGCGACCCGGCGGACTTTTCACGAAGTGACGATTCTCAACACCGCGGCGCGGGTTGGCGGCGGTGCCAACGCCCTCTTTTCACTCTCGAAGCGCTGGCACATGTACGCCGAGCACGGTGAGCATCGCCCACCAACCGAGAACAGTCCCCGCGCCCGCGCCAAGGACGGGCACAGGAAAGTTTCCGAAGAACGTCGAGCCCACCAGCGCGGCGAAATACAGGACGAAGGCGACGCCCAGTCGCGCGGTCCGCGAATCCCGACTCCGCGCCGCGAGGAGTCCCGGGAGCAACAACCCCGTCATCGCGGCAATCGCCAGGAACACCCCCAGCGCGCCTCGCGAAACGATGAGCACGAGGATGCGCTCCACATGGTCGACCGGAGCGAGCGGGTCGCTCCGCGTCCAGGTGACGACCGCGAGCCCCAGCATCCCCATCGCGATGGGGATGCCCATGCGCCTGTTCACGAAGTCGCCCCCCACCAGCAACGGCAGCGTCGCGAGCGCGAGCGCCGTGGCCTGCGAGGCATCCGGTTGCAGGAGGTGAAATCCCTGCACCAACACCATGAGCCCGCACGCGAGCCACGGAGGCCAGCCCCCGCGAGACGCGACGCCGAGCAACAGCCACGGCAGGAAGGCCGCTGACGCGTTGACTCGCACGGGCCCCAGCGACCACCAGCGATGAACACCCTCCAGCCCCGGCGCGGCCAACGTCGCGGCGATGGCGAGACACGCGAGCACGGGGAGCACGCGCTCCGCCCGGCGATGCGACTCCCACGGGCCCCGCGTCAGCAGCATGAAGCCCGCGCCGCCCAACACGATGGCCACGAGGTTCGGAAGAAACGCGGCGGGACGGACACCGTGAGCACTCGCCGCCCAGAGGCCGACGCAAGTCGCGAAGACGGGCGCGACGAACCACCAGGGCCGGGAGACCTTCATCACGCCCACGGGCTTCTCATCCAAGTCCCCTCGCCTCCGTCCACGCAGGCCCGCGAGTGGCTACGGCCGGTGACGAAGGATGAACTCACACACTTCGCGCGCGGCACCGAAGCCCGCGGGCTTCTGGGCGACGTAATGCACCTGCGCGCGCACCTCGTCGGGGGCCTCGGGCGGCGCGGAGGAGAAGCCCACGGCCTTGAGCAGCGGCAGGTCCACCACCTCGTCACCCATGTAGCCGCAGTGCTCCGCGGAGACGTTCAGCAGCGCCAGGAGCTTCTCGAAGTGCGCCACCTTGTCCTGGCTGCCGAAGTGCACGTGTTTGATGCCCAGCGACTGCATGCGCATCTGGGCGGACAGGCTGTCGCCCCCGGAGATGGCGGCCACCTCGATGCCCACCTCCTGGAGTCGCTTGATGCCCATGCCATCCCGCACGCTGTACATCTGCGTCCAGCCGGAGTTGGGCACCCAGAAGATGCGTCCGTCGGTGAGCGTCCCGTCGATGTCGAAAATCATCACCGACAGACGCGCCACCCGCGCCTTGAGCGATTCCAGGTTCTGATTCATCGCGAGCGGCCTACTTCGGCACGGCCTTGAGCGAGGCCTTGCCGTCCTTGATGACGACCTTGAACTCCACCGCCTTGGCGTTGTGCTGCTTGAGCAGCTCCGGCACCTGCTTGCGCAGCGTCGCCGCCACCGACTCGTAGGAGATTTTCGAGGTGTCTTCCTGGCACCGCCGCTTCGCGGTGACATACGCGTCGTACACCGCGCGCAGCTTGTCGTCCGACATGCCTCCGCCACCCGCCGAGGGAGGCTTGGGCGCCGCCGAAGCCACCGGAGCCGGAGGCCGGCTGGGCGCCGTCACAGCAGGCACGGAGGACGGACGCGCCGGGGGAACGGTGGTGCCCGCCGGCTTCGCGGCGGCCATGCCCGGAGGCACCGTCGCGGTACCCCTCGCCGGAGTGCCACCCACCGGCGACGTAATCGTGGGCAGTCCGCGCGGAGGCGTTCCCGTCACCGGCGCCACGGTGGGCTGGCCACGAGGGGGCGTTCCCGTCACCGGCGCCACCGAAGGCATTCCACTCGAAGTCAGCGGCGCCACACCCGGCACGCCCGCTCGCGACGCGGGCGCCATGGCGGGTGCCACCGAAGGCACCGCGGAAGACCCGCGCGCGGGCATGGCCGAAGCGGCGGCGGCGATACCGGCCAGCTGCGGCTCGTTGGTGGGGCGGGGGCGGAGCACTTCCTCCACCTCCTCGAAGTCCATGTCGGAGATGTCCTCCGGCAGCTCCACCACGCCCTTCTTCGCGTCACTGCTGGAAGACGTGCCGCGCACCTCCGCGCGACGGCGGGCCTTGAACAAGTCCCTCTTGTACGTGCCCGCCTCGATTTCCTGCAGCGTGCGCGTCCAGAGCCGCTCGTACGTGAGGTACTTGCCGTGGATGCTCCCGACGCGGAACTTCGCGGCGGTGCTGCGGATGAAGCCGGTCTTCAGCCGCATCACCCGCTTCTTGAAGTCGTCGTGGGCCCGCGTGGGCGGATGACGCTCGTTGCCCAGGAAGTACTGCTCGTAGAGGTTGCGGAGCACGGCCAGCTCCGCCTCCAGCGCCTCACACTCCTGGAGGACGGCCTCACTGGAGCTGCTGTCCGCCTGGGGCTTGCCAGCGAAGGACTTCGAAGCGGACTGTCGGGCGTCGGGGGGAGGCATGACTCCTCAGAGTGTCCCCAACCCGCGCCCGGGGATCAACCTCACGCCGCAGACGGTGTCGGCCCCAGACCGCCCGCCGCCTCGCCGGCCCCTCGCCGCCCCTTCTGGTAGAGCAGCACGGCGCCAAAAGCGAACATGCACAGCGAGATGAACTGACTGGTGGAGACGTTGTACCAGGCCTCCAGCGGCACCGCGCCCGCCAGGCCCTGGGCCCCCAACGACTCCAGGAGCCCGTGCAGGGTGCCGCGCTCCACGTCCCCGCGGAACAATTCCACCGTGCTGCGCAGCACCGCGTAGGACATCAGCCACAGGGCGAAAATCTGCCCGTGGAAGCGCCGGAAGCGCCGCGCATACAAGAGCCCCACGAAGAGGACCAGCTGGCCCACCGACTCGAACAACTGGGTGGGGTAGACACCCAGGGTGTGGCCGTGCTGGACCACCCAGTCGGAGATGCGCATCGCATCGGGCGCCGCCTGGTGCAGAATCTGCCCCGTCGCCTCCACCACGAAGCGCGAGTCCTCCAGCTGCGAGGAGTAGGCGAGGCTCGACGAGCTGCCCACCCGCCCGAGCAGGTCCTGCGCCAGCCCCGGCCCCGGGAAGTGCACGGCGGTGGCCGCGTGCGAGGGCGCCACATCCCCCCAGCAGCACCCCGCGCTGAAGCAGCCCAGCCGGCCCAGACACTGGCCCAGCGACACGGTGGGGATGCACACATCCGCCAGCCGCAGGAAGTCCATGCCGGACGAGCGCGCGAAGAACCAGGCCGCCACGGCCGCGCCGATGAGCCCCCCGTAGAAGACGAGGCCTCCGCCCAGCGACAACACCTGCGTCCAGTCCCGCGCGTAGTCCTTCCAGTTGACCAGGATGAAGAGCAGCCGGCTGCCACCGATGCCGCCAATGAGCACCCAGAAGGCCATGTCCATCACCTGCTCGCGCTTCTTGGGCCCCTCCACATCCACCCACTGGCCCTCCACGAGCTTCACCTTGCGCCACTCGTCCTGCGCCAGCCGCCCCGCCACCGTCAGCGCGGTGATGAAGCCAGACGCCAGGAGCACGCCGTAGGTGTGCAGCGGGATGCCCTCGCCCTTGCCCCCGGGGAAGGCGTCGGCGGGCAGCGCGTACTTCAGGCCGAACCACGCCAGCCCCGCACCCGCGACGCCGAAACCCAGCGCGCGCAACAGCTTGTCGGTGGAGTTCGTCGCGGCCCGCGTGCCCGTCTTCGGGTCCAGCACGCCCTGCGCGCCTCGCCACCCGTTGAAGGCGATGTAGCCCACCGTGCCCACGGCGACCGCGTACAGCAACAGCTGCGTCCAGAGGCTGGTGAACGTGAAGCGGATGAGGACGGGGAGCATGGAGACCTGCCGGAAGGCGAAAGGGGCGGCGCGGCGCGAAGGCTACCCCTGTCGCGCCGCCAGGCAAGGCGAGGGGGCCCGCCGGTCCGCCCGGCTGCCCTCCCGGGAGGCTTTGCTTCAGGCGGCCTTGGACTCGGCCGGTGCGGGCTTCTCCTTGCGGACGAAGGCGTCCACGAGCAGCAGCCCCACGCCCACGCAGATGGCCGCGTCGGCGACGTTGAACGAAGGCCACGCGGCCTTGTCGAACCAGTGGGCTTCCAGGAAGTCGATGACGAAGCCCCGGGCCAGCCGGTCGATGTAGTTGCCCAGCGCGCCACCCAGCACGAGCGGCAGGCCCCACAGCGCCCACTTCTCCTCCGGGTCCGAGCCGGACAGCTTGCGGAAGTAGAAGACGATGAGGACGACCGCGCCCAGGCTCACCACGTGGAAGAGCGGCCCGCGCTTCTCCGGGGACAGGCTGCGGAACAGGCCCCACGCGGCGCCCGGGTTCTCCGCGTAGCGCAGGCGGAAGAAGGAGTCGGCCACCTCGATGCTGCGACGGGGCCGGTAGTGCAGCCCGTCGAAGCCCTGCGGGGGCGGCTCGCCGAACATGGCGCCCAGGCGCCCGCCCAGCGTCTCCTGCCCTTGCATCTGGGAGGTCAGCTCACGGACGACGAGGTACTTCGTCCACTGGTCCAGGACGATGACGCCCAGGGCGACGGCGATGAGGATGACGTATTTGCGAGGCACGCCCGGGGGCTTACACCACCGGGCCCCCGCCCGTCACGGATTGGGGCTCTGGGTGAGGGGCGCCGCGACGGCCTCCGGGCGGCGCACCTTGAGCGAGTCCAGCAGCATGAAGGCCACACCCACGCAGATGGCCGCGTCCGCCACGTTGAAGGTGGGCCAGCGCATGCCTGGCTGGTTGCGCCAATGCCAGTCGATGAAGTCGATGACGTAGCCGCGAATCAGCCGGTCCGCGAAGTTGCCCAGCGCGCCGCCAGTGATGAGCGCCAGCGCCACTCGCACCATCTTCTGGTCCAGCGAGGTGCGGCGGTACATCAGGAAGATGAAGGCCAGCGCCGCCACGCTCACCACGTGGAAGAACGCGCGCCGCACACCGTCCGGCAGGTTCGCGAACAGGCCCCACGCCGCGCCCGGGTTCTCCACGTAGCGGAAGTGCCAGTAGTCCTCGATGAAGCGATAGGGCCGCGTCACCCGCCGCTCACCCTGGGGCGGTGGGTCATTGTCCAGGTTGTGCTGGGTGAGGAAGCCCGTCACCCGGGACACCCCTTCCCGCCCATCCAGGGCATCCGTCAGCCGGGACACAGCCAGATATTTGGTCACCTGGTCGGCGACGAGCACCGTGGTGGCCACGAGGAGGAGGAGGCGTAGGGAAGCTTTCATGAGGCGTCCCAATCCTCTAACC
>NZ_JABUMQ010000278.1:0-15324 GCF_013336645.1 Myxococcus sp. CA039A
CCACAGGTTGGGGAAGCCTGTGCGGGGACGGGAGGGGGTAATCGATGGCCGAGCAGCAGCGGAGCAGCCCAGCGCTGTCCGCCGAGGCAACGGACTCTCGGACACTGCTGGAGCGACTCCAGCAGTCCGCCGACGTCCTGGATCAACTCAGCGTGATGCGAGCCCCGGGGCTTCCCGAGGGCGCGCAGGTGACATTGCGCCAGGAAGCCGAGGCCCTGCGGGAGATGCGCGGGGAGTTGGGGCTCCTGCTCAAGAGCTGGTCGCTGCTCACCGACACGTCCCAGAAGCTGCTCAACCTGCCACCCGACGAATTGGAGGCTGGCGTCCGCGCCGCGCTGGAAGTCCTTGGCCGGCAGATCGACGCGCAGCGCGGCTACGTCAACCTGCTCTCCGACGACGGCGAGCACCTGTCGGACTCCTACGAGTGGTGCACTCACGGCATGCAGCCCCACGGACTGGCGACCCACCGGGGACGCTCCGTGGTGGACTTCCGCTGGTCGCTGGACGAGCTGCGCGCGGGCCGCATGGTGACGGTGACGGACGCGGCGAAGCTTCCCCTCGAGGCCACCGAGGAGCGGCGCCTCTGCGCACTGCTGTCCATCCGCTCCTACATCAACGCGCCGCTGCTGCTCGCGGGCCGGTTGATCGGCTGGATGGGGTTCGACGCCATGGACCAGCCGCGGGAGTGGAAGCCGGAAGAGCGGCACCTGATGCGCCTGACGGGCCACGTGCTGGTCAACGCGGTGGAGCGCAAGCGCCGGGATGCGCAGCTCCTCCAGGAGAAGGAGCGGGAGCAGCGCGCGCAGTCCCTCGGCATCCTCGCGGCGGGGCTGGCGCACGAAATCAACAACCCGCTCGCGTACACGGCGGGCAATCTCGAATACCTGCGCGAGCGACTGCCCGGCCCCAACGAGCCCACGGACGAGGAATGTCGCCAGGTCCTCGACGAAGCCCTGGAGGGCACGCTGCGAATCCAGCGCATCGTCGCGGACCTCAAGGCCCTCTCGGCCACGAGTGCCGAGGCCATGGAGCCGGTGGACCTCAAGGCCGTCACGGAGAGCACGCTCCGGATGGCGGCCAACCAACTGCGCCACCGGGCGCAAGTCGTGCGCGACTACGACACGGAAGTGCCCCGGGTGCGTGGCACCGCGACGAAGCTGGGCCAGGTGCTGCTCAACCTGGTGCTCAACGCCGCCCACGCCATCCCCGACGGGCACGCCTCCCAGCACCGCATCACCGTCGCCTTGCGCGCCGAGGCCGATGAGGTGCGGCTCTCCATCAGCGACACCGGCTGCGGCATCGCCGCGGACGTCATGCCCCGCATCTTCGACCCGCTCTTCACCACGCGTCGCTCGGGCGAAGGCATGGGCATGGGCCTGGCCATCTGTCGCGACATCATCTCCGCGCTGGGGGGACGCATTGGCGTGAGCAGTGAGCCGGGCCAGGGGACCACCGTGGAGGTGTTCCTGCCCCGTGCGGAGCATGACGCTTTCGTCGCGCCGGTCCCCCGGGTCGGCCCTCCGTCCCTGGGGCGACGCGTGCTGGTGGTGGATGACGAGCCTCGCGTGCTCGACTTGATGCGCAGGCTGCTGCGAGGCCACGAGCTGGTCACCGTCGCCAATGGCCGCGAGGCACTGGCGCACCTGGGCCAGGACAGGGCCTTCGATGTCATCCTCTGCGACTTGATGATGCCGGAGCTGACGGGCATGGACGTGTACCACTCCGTCCGCGACTCCTGGCCGGGGCTGCATGACCGCATCGTCTTCATCAGCGGCGGCGCGTTCACCCCGGAGACGAAGCGCTTCCTCCAGGAAGTGCGCAACCCGGTGCTCGCCAAGCCCTTCGAGGCGCAGCACCTGCGCGACATGGTGATGACGGTGGGCTCCGCGCGGCTCGATTGAGCGCCGGGCGGAGACTCGCGACTCAGGGAGGCGACGGCTCCGCGACCAACTCCACGCGGCGGCTGCGCGCGAAGCACCCTGGAGTCCCGTCATCACACGGAGGCTGGTCCGCGCCGTGCGTCTCCAGCAGCAGGCGGCTTCCCTCCACGCCGAGCGCCTCGAGCCTCGCTGCCACGGACTGAGCGCGCCCCAAGCCCAGCGACGCGTTGACGGACTCGGTCCCCAGCACATCCGCGTGGCCCCGCAGCCGGACGCGCAGGCTCGGACGCTCACGAAGACAGTCCGCCGCGCGCAGCAGCGAGGCTTCCCCGTCCGGGGAGAGTCGGGTGTCGAAGAAGGCGAAGAAGATGGGCTCCAGTTCGCAGGTGCCAGGAGGCTCGGCACCGGAGGACACGGAGGCCGTGGCCACGGATTGAATGGGAGACAGCCGTCGAGCCTCCGCGAGCACCTCATCGACGACCCGCGCCGCCACGTCCTCCGGGAGCGGCCTGTTCGCAGCGGCGCCGTACTCGATTCCCACCACCGCTTCCTGGGGCTGCCCCATGAGCAGGAAGGCGGGACGTTGTTGCCACTGCACGGTGACGCCGTCGCGCTCATACGCCGTCGAGGTGATGCGCACCGTGTCGCCGGGCCGCGCGTCGAGCGTCACGCGCCCGCGCATCACGAAGCGATAGCCCTCCACGTACGAGAAGACATCCGAGCGTCCCTCGTACACCGTCGTCACGTCGAGCCAGTGCAGCCCGAGCGGCAGCACATGCCGGGGGCCGCCCGACGCGCTCCGTGCGCCATCTTCTGGGGCCGATGGCAGGGGGCGTCCATCCAACATGGACTCCACCGAGATGAGCTCCCAGTTACCACCCGGGCTCAGCCTGTCGTCGTGCACCAACTCCAACCAGGCTTCGCCCGTGGGCAGGGGCTCCGCGCCTCCGACACCGCCCACGAGGAGCACGAGCAGGACACCCAACGCGGACAGCAGACTCCTCGCGACACGACCTTCGTCATGAGGCGGCGCACGACTCCACGCCACGCCAGTCCTTGCTCGCGGCGCCATGCGGCTCAACAGACTCCTCGCGACGCAACTTACGTCCCGGGACTTCGCATGACTCCACACGACGCCAGTCCTCGCTCGCGGCGCCGCGAGGCTCCAACCAGGCCAGTTGCCCTCCGCGCCTGAATCAGCGGCTCGAGCCGACAGCAGACGCCACACGACACGGGCTCCCCTCAGGAGCACCGCGCCGCTCTCCGCCCATCCGCCCGGCGGTGCCGGACGTTCTTTGTGCCATGCCCCCCGCATTGGCGAATCAGGGCTTCTCGCGAGCCGGCGACGCCTGCAGTGTCGTCGGGCTGGGGAGGATGGGCGGACGGTCCTTGCCTTCGACCGCGCGCTGGAGCTCGATCTCCTGGAGCAGCGCCGCGGGCGCCACCGTGGACACGGGCACGTTGCCGCTCTCCGCGCCGCAGAAGCCGTTGAAGATGCCCCGCTTCTCGCCGGTGGCCATGATGCGGTTCACCGCTGACAGCGGCGTGCCCACAATCTCCACGCCACGCACCAGCGACTCCTTTCCCGTCTTCACATCCACCCGGTACACCATGCGCGGAACCCCCTTGAAGGCCTGGTAGCCGTAGCTGGACGTGTTGGTGTTGCCCCCGGTGATGTCGCGGATGATGAGGCCATAGGGCTTGTTCTGCCGCTTCGCCTCGTCGATGAGCATCTGCTTCAGCTTCGCATCGCTCACCTGCCGCGTGCTCTCCACCATCAGATTCGCCATGCGCGCCACCGGCTTCAGCGTGCCCTGGCTGCGCCCGTGTCCGTTGGAGTTGAGGAACCCATCCACCGGACGTCGACCCAGCAGGTAGTTTCGCAGCACGCCCTTCTCCACCAGCGTCACCCGCTGCCCCTTCACTCCCTCTTCGTCATAGAGGTAGTACCCGTTGAGCGGCTCCCCGGCCAGTGCACGTTGGGACGGGTCATCGTGGATGGACAGGAACGCGGGCAGCACCAGCTTCCCGATCTGCCCCTTGAAGGTCTTCCCCTCGTTGTCCCCATCCTGCCTGTCGCCCTCCAGCCGGTGCCCCACCGTCTCGTGGAAGAGCACGCCCGAGGCCTCCGGCGCGAGAATGGCGGGCCCCGAGTACGGGTCGATGGCGGGAGCCTGCCGCAGAGCGAGCAGCTCCTCGATGACCTTCGCCGCCGCCGCGCGCACACGCTCATCGTCCGGGAGCCCCGCCTCCGTGGGCGCGTAGAAGTCCCGCGAGTCATCCAGGAGCTGCCCGTCCGGCGCCCGCGTCACCGCCGTGACATGGAGCCCATACAACGTCTCCTCCGTCACCAGCCGCGTGCCCTCCGTGGACACGAACAGCCGAGTCACCTTGTCCGAGGTGACTCGGACCTCCGAATCGAAGATCTCCGGATGCGCGTTGAACTGCGCGGACACCTCACGCGACAGCTTCACCCAGCGCTCGCGGTTGAACGGGTTCGCCACCGGCGGCTGGACGAAACTGCTCGCCTTCTCCTTCGTGAAGGAGGCTGGACGCTTCGGGTCCTCCACCGAGTAGACGTCCTCGCCCTTCTTCTTCAGGAACTGGAAGAGCGCCGACTTGTACTTCTCGTCGGTGATGAGCCACAGCGCGGTGCGCAGCGCCAGCGGCGAGTCATCCAGTGGGCCTTCCTTGCGCGAGGTGTAGCTGGTGCCCTTGGTGGAGAAGGAGAACTCCAGCCCCTCCTCGACCGAGCTGTCGAAGGCATAGTCGCCCACCCGCGTGTCGACGTAGAGCCGACGCTCGCGGTAGCCGTCGTCCAGGAAGACGGCGCCATAACGCGCGGCCACGACCTCCTGCGCGTAGTCCTTGAGCTGGTAGCTCATGAAGTACGGCGGCTCGTGGCTCTGGAGCTTGAGCTGCTGTTGGTTGCGCGACAGCTCGCTCGACATCGCATCGAGCAGCGTCAGTCGCGAGTCCTGCGCGGGCGTCGCCGCCAGCAACACGGCCGAGGCCGCCAGCAGGGGGAGAACGGGTCGGGTGAGGGAATTCACGGCCCCCACTGTACCCAAACCACCCCGCAAGACGAGCAGGTCCGCCGACCCCAGGTGCCCCTCCCGACACCTGGAGTCGTGGACCCCTGCCCGGAGGGTCGGCTTCCGGGCCCCTGCTTACGCCTTGGTCACCTTCTCGCGGCCCAGGGACACGCCCTTGGTCGCGTTGCGGGTGTCAATCACACACGACGAATTCGCCACCACCGCCGCGTAGTCGATGTTGGAGTGGTCCGTGAGGATGATGACGACGTCGTAGTCGCCCAGCTTCTCCGGCACCAACGGGACGGACTTCATCTCCATGTTGAAGCCGTGGCCCTTGTGCAGCTCGGGCACGTACGGGTCATGGTAGCTGATGTCCGCGCCCTTCTCCGCCAGGAGCGTCATGATGCGCAGGGAAGGACTCTCGCGCATGTCGTCGATGTCCTTCTTGTACGCGGCGCCCAGGCAGAGCACGCGCGCGCCGTTGAGCGTCTTGCGGCTCTTGTTGAGCGCTTCCATGGTGCGCTGCACCACGTAGTACGGCATCTGCCAGTTCACCTCGCCGGCCAGCTCGATGAACTTGGTGTGGAACTCGTACTCGCGCGCCTTCCACGTCAGGTAGAACGGGTCGATGGGGATGCAGTGCCCACCGAGACCCGGGCCCGGGTAGAACGGCTGGAAGCCGAAGGGCTTGGTGCTGGCGGCCTGGATGACCTCCCACACGTCCACGTTCATCCGGTCGCAGAGCATCTTCATCTCGTTGACCATGGCGATGTTCACGCAGCGGTAGATGTTCTCCAGCAGCTTGGCGAGCTCCGCCACGCGGGTGGAGGACACCGGCACCACTTCCTTCAGCGCGCTGCCGTACAGCGCGGCCGCCACCTCGGAGCACTCCGGGGTGTAGCCACCGACAATCTTCGGAATCGTCTTCGTGTTGAAGTTCTTGTTGCCCGGGTCCTCGCGCTCGGGGCTGAAGGCCAGGTGGAAGTCCACGCCCGCCTTGAGGCCGTTCTTCTCGAGCAGGGGCTTGAGCACCTCCTCGGTGGTGCCCGGGTACGTCGTGGACTCCAGGATGAAGAGCTGTCCCCGGCGCACGTGCGGCGCGAGCGACTCACCCGTCTGGATGATGTAGCTCATGTCCGGCTCACGCGAAGCCGTCAACGGCGTGGGCACGCAGATGATGACGCAGTCCAGGTCCTTCGCCTTCGCGAAGTCGTTCGTCGCCTTCAGCTTGCCGGACTTCGTGAGCTCCGCCAGCGGCCCGCTGGGGATGTGCTTGATGTAGCTCTCGCCCTTCTCAATCTTGTCGAGTTTGCGCTTGTCGACGTCGAGCCCCAACACCGGGAAGCCCGCCTCCGCGAACGCCATACCCAAAGGAAGACCGACGTACCCCAACCCCACCACACCGACCTTCGCCTCCCGCCGACGAATACGCTCCAACAGCGGGCTGCCGACCATCACCCTCATCGTCCTCACCTCTCCTGATGCGACGTGCCGTCAAGACGGTCACGCCCCGACCCGAAACTCACCTGAAGACAACCAACCACCTCAAACCCGTCGGAGGCTTCACCTGCCTCCGGAACTCCACCGTCATCGCCGGCACCACCCGCCCGTAGCCGGGTGAATACCCAGACGCCACCAGTCCAGACTCCAGTCCGCGCTCCAGCAGAATCCATGCGAGCGGCGCGCCCGCGGGGCCCAGCTCCACCGCGAGGGGCTCGAACTCCAGCGGTTCCTCCGCCGCGCGCTGCGCCCGGGCGAGCACCTGCGCATCCGGCGTCACGCGCCGCGCCTGCTCGTCGGGGAGATGAAAGCGTCCAATGACTTCGTGCTGCCCGGTGCCGATGAAGCTGTCGCACCCCGCCAACGCGCGCTCGTGCCGGTTCAACCGGAACGTGCGCTCGATGCCCACCGGCGCGGGGAGCATGCGGTACCCATCATGACGGACACGCAATCTGTCCACGCTCGAGCCAGGAAGGAAGGCCACCACGCGCGCCTTCGCACCCTCGGGCAGCGCGAACAACCGCGCGGGGTCCAACGGGGCCTGCTCCGCCCCATCCACCTGCACGGTGTTGTGCGCGGCCGTGCCACGAAACGCGTTCCGCATCGCCGGCTCTCTCGTGTACGAGCCCGTGCCAGGGTCGACGATGAGAGGACGGCCGCCCAGGTGCAACTCGAAGGACAGCTTGTCGTTGTGGCTGTGCCCGCCCACTCCGCGCTGCCCCTGCTTGCCCGCGCTCACCGTGACGACGGCTCCCGCGCCCCGCAGCACGTGGAAGCCTCCCTCGGGAAAGCTCACGGACAGAGAAGGCGCCGCGGGCGACAGCCGACGGTGACGCTCCATGCCTGCCTGGCCCAGGAGCCACGCCGCCTCGTCCGGCGGCTCGCCGCCTCCCAGGCCCGCGTCTCCGAAGAGGGCCGCGCCCAGGCCCACCAGATAGCCCTGCTCCAGGTCGCCCCGCTCCCGCAGGGGGAAGACGCGACCGGAGTCGTTGTCACCCAACTGCGGCGCCAGCCCCGTCTCCGAGCACCACGCGCGCACGACATGGAACATCCTGCGCAGGCGCGTCTCATAGGCCGTGCCGAGCGCCACGCCCGAGCCCCGCGCCACCAGCAGCGCCAGGGTGAACAGCTCCACCGACAGCCGGTGGTAGGGAATGGAGCCCTCGAAGGACGTGCCCTCGACATGCACCTGCGCGGACATCTGCTCGCACAGGCCCGACACCGCCACCGACACCTGGCGCGACGTGTCCGGCAGTTGGGGGAAGAGCAGCCCCACCACGAGCAGGCCGACGTAGTTGGAGACGAGGTGGTTGTTGGGCACCGCGCCCCGGTCCTCGAGATGCGCCTCCACCCAGGACAGATGGTCCGCGAGCGAGCCCAGCACCGGCACCAGGAACTCCGGACGGCGCACCACGGCGGCATCGGAGAACATGACCAGCGCCTGCGCGAGATTGGCCGCGCGCAGCGCCACCTCCATGGCGCACGTCCAGTGGACGCCCTGCCCCACGGGATTGGCCTGCAGGAAGTCGAGCACCTGCATGGCGAAGGCGGAGGAGAGCCTGTCGCGCTCGTCCGGTGACTTCTCCACCCAGTAGCCCTGGGCCAGCGCGATGGCGCTGTCGAGCCGCCCCATCACCCAGGGGTACTTCGGGTCATTCCCCTTCGAGTGGAGCGGCATCCGATCCACGGGGGCCAGCGGATATCGGTGGCCACTGAGCGCGTCCAGCGACCAGTCCACCGGGCGGCCCTCACCAAAGGCGACGCGCGTTCCAAAGACGTCCCATTCCTGACGGAGCGCGGCCTGGGCGCGGGCCCTGGCACGCTCACGCGCTCCGGGAATGGCCGCGAGCGCCTCCAGCACGGAGTCACGCTGGGACAGCTCACACCAGACACGGGAGGCTCGATTGCCGAGGGCTCTTTCCGCCAGCTCCTCCGCACGGGCCGCGCCGAAGGCTTGAAGCAGCAACACCTCATCGGTGCGCTCGCGCCTTCGATATCGCGCCTGCCGTGCCACGCCTTGCACTCGCCGCATCGCACTGAGGGCCAGGGCCCCCGGAGCGAGTCTCGCGATTGCCGCGTAGTAGTCGAGAGTCCCCATTCGTCCCTTCCGCAGCCCGTCGCAGTGGCCGTTAGCAAGGGTCCGGCCAAGGGGTGCATGCGAGGAGTTGAGCGGGTTTGGGCGATCACCCTGCCCCGCGGGACAGTAAAAAGTCGGGAGCCCATCGGCGCACGTGGGTAAAGGATTGCCGGTAGGCGTCCCTTTCTTTGCCCTCCGTGGGCAGTGTTGCGCCCTGACCGAGGCGTGCCCATACCTCTGCGCGTGCAAGCCGGTGCTTGGAGTGGGCGGAGCGTGGACCTCACGCTCGACGCAGGGGTGGAGCAGGCGCTCGCGGCGGTGGCCGAGCGCGCGCTGCGCTGTGGCTCCCATGCGGGGATGGAGTTGCTGCTGCGCGAGACGCTCCGGCTGACGGAGGCCTCCGGCGCGGCCCTCTATGATGGGCGCACCTGCGTGGCCAGGGCGGGCACGGGCGTCGCCGGTCCATCGTCGGGAGGCGGACGGCTCCTGAAGGTGTGGCCCGAGCGAACAGGACGCTCGGACGAGCGGGTGCTCGAACGGCTGTCCGCCTTCGCGAGCGCCCTGCTCGCCGCGCATGCCCGCGAGTCCGCCGCCGAAGCCCGCCACGCGCGCCTGTTGGCCTCACGACGCGAACAGGAACGCAACGCGGCCCGTTGGGAGCAGCGCCGCTCGCTCGCGGCACATGACCTGCGAACCCCGTTGATGGTCATCAAGGGCTACCTGGACATGATGATGAAGGGCACCGCCGGACCCTTGAGCGCGACGATGCAGCGCTATCTGGACCGGATGATGCGCTCGGCCCAGGACCAGCGGGCCCTCATCGACTTCCGGCTGGGACGAGGCAGCGCCACGGACCTGTGTCCACTGCTCCACTCGGCGTTCGGCCCCGATACGAAGCGGGCGTCCCGATGGAGTGTCGCGCTGGCGGTGCCGGACCGGGCGGTGATGGTGAAGGCAAGCCCGGCGCAGTTGGAGGCCTGGGTGCGAGCCCTGGTGCGCGGGCTCGCGTCGACGCATGCCACGTCCGTGACACTTCAACTGGAGTTGCTCGAACCCATGCGCTGCTGGCGACTGGCCGCATCGACAGAAGGAGGACGCGAGCCAGGTGAGCGCCCGTTCATGTTGCTGGGAGAACTCACGCGGCGACTCGGCGGCAGCGTGCGCTCCCCTGCCCCGGGCGTACACCCTTGGGTCCTCCAGCTCCCGGCGGAGCTGGGACCTCCGGGAGCCTCCGGTTCCTGAGCGACTTCAGCGGGTCGGCAGGAGCTGCCGCACGAGTTCGAGCAGCTTGCCGCGCTCCACCTCGCGCTTGACGAGGTAGCCGTCCGCGCCCGCCTCGAGCCCCGCGGCGCGGTCCTCCGGACTGTCGAGCGAGGTGACGAGGATGACGGGTGTGGAGTGCAGCGTCGGGTGGGACTTGATGCGTCGGGCGAGCCCCACGCCATCCAGTCGCGGCATCTGCCAGTCACTCACGACGAGCTGACACGGCGTGCGCTCCAGGATGCCCCACGCTTCTTCACCGTCCGCCGCCGTCACCACCGGGAAGCCGGCAATCTCGAGCAGCGACTTCATGGCGAAGCGCGTGGTGAGCGCGTCGTCGCACACGAGGATGCGCGGACGCCGCACCTCCGCCGCCATCGAGCGCGTCTCCGGCCGGGCCACGCGAACGAGCTCCGGCGCGTTGAGCACCGGCACCACGCGACCGTCATCCAGCACCGCCGCGCCGGCGAGGTGCCGCACGGTTTGGAGATGTTTGCCCAGGGAGCGCACGACGATTTCCTGCTGCCCCACCACCTCGTCGATGGCGTACAGCACCTTGTCGCCGCCAACGACGATCAGCGCCGCCGTCTGCACGTTCCCCGACTCGATGGCCAGGGGAAGCCGGGGCAGGCCAATGGCCTCCGCCAGCGGCAGGAAGGTCAGCTGCGAGCCGTCCACGCGGGCCACCACGCGCCCCGCCACCGTGCCCACGTCCTCGGGCTTCAGGCGCAGCACGCGCTCCACGCTGTCGGAAGGAATGGCGGACACCGTCGTGCCCGTGCGAACCAGGAGCCCCAGCGCGGAGGCCAGCGTCAGCGGCAGGTCCACCGTGAAGCGCGTGCCCCGACCGGCCCAGAACTCCACGTCGACGGAGCCCTGGAGCCGCGCCGCCATGGCCTGCACCACGTCCAGCCCCACGCCGCGTCCCGAGGTCGCCGTCACCTGCTCTCGCGTGGAGAAGCCCGGCTGGAACACCAGCCGCGCGGCCTGCGCGTCGGAGAGCCGGGCTGCCTCTTCTTCCGACAGCAGCCCCCGCCGCACGGCCGTGGCGCGCACGCGCTCCGGTGACAGGCCGTAGCCATCATCCTCCACCACCACGCCAATGCGCGCGCCCCGAGGCTCCACTCGCACCGTCAGGCGGCCCGTCTCCAGCTTGCCCGCGGCGCGCCGCTCCGCCGGAGACTCCAGCCCGTGGTCGATGGCGTTGCGCACCAGGTGCAGCAGCGGGTCCTTGAGCGCATCGAGGATGCGCCGGTCCAACCGCACATCGCCGCCAGTGAGCTCCAGCGCCACGTCCTTGCCCAGCCGCGTGGCCACCTCGCGCACGGTGCGGCGCAGCGGCTCCAGGAGCTGGGACGCGGGCACCATGCGCAAATCACGCAGGTCATCGCGCGCCACCTGCGCCACCAGCGCCAGCTGCTCGCCGTCGCGGTGCGCCTCGCGCGACACCTCCAGCAAGCGCTTCTGCATCGTCCGCATCAGCGCCACGCCGGAGCGCAGCGACTCCAGCGCCGGCCCGCCACCCGCCAGCGTGAGCTGCGACGACGCGCGCTCCAGGTGTCGCAGCACCTCGTGCGTCCCATCCGACAGGGCGCGATAGCCTTCCGAGCGCCGCGCCTGCTGCGCGCGCCCCGCCACGAGCAGCTCCACCTGGAGCGCCAGCGACTCGAGCGTCTTCACCGCCACGCGCACCGTGTGGTCGGCCGTGGTGCCTCGCACCTCCGGCTGCGGCGCGGGCGCCTGCGCGCCTGGGGTGCCCGAGTCAGCGGGAGTCGGCGCGGGCACGGCACGCAGCGCATCCACCGTGCGCGCCATGTTGCCCTGCGCCCCACCCTCTTCCAGTTGGGCCCGCAGCTCCACCAGCGTACCGGCCACGTCGGAAGCGGCCAGGCTCGCCGCGTCACCTCCGGGCTCCATGCGCGCGAAGCCCAGCGCGGCGGACTCGGCCAGCGTCGCCAGTCGCGTGGCGCCGGACTCCTGCGCCGCGCCTCGCAGCGTGCGCGCCCGCTCCATCGCCTTGCGCACGACGGCCGCCCTGTCCGGGACGTCCGGAGAGCAGAGCGCGCCGAGCGAGGCCTCGAGGAAGTCCAGCGCCTCCATCCCCTGGGCGGACAGGCCCGAGGCCACCGTCGTCGACTGGGGAATGGAGACGTCGCGCCCCAGCAGCTTCAGGAGCGCGCTCAGGCCTTCCACCTCGGGAGACTGGCCGGCGTCACCCCGGGCCATGGCCGCTTCGATGCCGGACAGGCCGCGCAGCATGGACTCCACGGCGGCGCGAGGCAGGCCCGTATCCGGCTCGATGTGGGTCAGCCCGTCTTCGATGGCGTGCACCACCTGCTCGATGTCGTCCAGCCCCAGGCTCGCCGCCGAGCCCTTGAGGCTGTGCACCAGTCGCTTGAGCGAGGGCAACAGGTCCGCCTCGCGCTCGCGAGCCGGGCCCTCCAACCCGAGCACCTTCGCTCCAATGGCTTGGATCTGCTCACGCGTCTCCGCGGAGAACACCGGCCAGATGCTGCGCAAGAGCTGCGGGTCCATGTCGCGCCTCTATTCCCGCGCCTGGGCGGCCGGGCCTCCGAGCTGCTCCAACTCCAGCACCGTCAGCCGGTCCGGAGTCAGGTACAGGAAGGGTCCTGGCGGGGGCTCCGAGAGCTCGGACTTCGGCAACTCCTTGCGGCCCTCCACCAACTCCGCCGCCAGGCCGAACGTCTCCTCACCGACCTCCACCACCACGATTTTTCCCAGGTCCGACATGCCGCCACCCTCCAGCCCGAGCAACTGGCGGAGGTCCAACACCGGCACCACCCGCGAGCGGCTGGCCAGCGCGCCCAGCACATGCGGCGGCGCGCCGGGCAACGGGGAGATGCCACGCGCTTCCAGCACATGGTCCACGTGCTCGATGCGCACCGCGTAGCGCTCGCCTCCCACCTGGAAGGCGAGCACCGACAGCACCTCGTGGTGCTCCTCGTGACGAGATTCGGCCAGGGCACGCGCGCGGGCGCCGAGCACCTCGCGGCGCTTGTCCGCGCTCACCCCGGGCGCGTGGGAAACGTCGAGCTGGGGCTGGGGGCCCAAGGAGTCGTTCACCTTGACCTCGTCACTCGGCATGCGGGCATCACCGGGTCTTCGCGGGCAGCTTCAACATGTCACTCACCTTCGAGCGCAGGTCATCCACCGACACCGGCTTGTTGAGGAACGCGTTGGCACCCACCAGCTTGCCCTTCTGGCGACTCGCGTCGTCCTTCAGGGAGGTGAGCATCATGAAGGGGATGTTGTGCAACTGGGTGTCCGCGCGGACGGCCGCGCACAGGGCGAACCCGTCCATCAGCGGCATCTGCACGTCGGAGATGATGAGATCGGGCTTGAGGTCTCTTGCCTTGCTCAAACCCTCCACGCCGTTGGGCGCGTCGAAGAACTCCAATCCCCATCCCATCAGGTAGACCTGGAGCAAGTTGGTGATGGTCCTTGTGTCCTCGACGATGAGGACCTTCAAGGCCTGTCGTGACGTCGCCACGTTCGCGTTCATAGCTGGTACCTACCCACCAGGTCCGAGAAGCGCTTCGAGAGATTGGTCAGGTTTCCAGCCACCTGTTCGATGCGTCGCGTCCCTATGACGGAGTCTCCCATGGCGGACGTCAGCTCGCCCATCGCCGCAGCGATTTGCTCGACGCCAATCGTCTGCTGCCGGGTATTGCCGGCGATCTGTCGGGCCGCTCCGGACGACTCGCGAATGACTTCGGACAGTCCGAGGATGGCCGAGCCCGCGCCGCGCGCCAGCTCCATCGCGGCCTGTGCCCGCCGGCTTCCCTCTTCCGTCGCGCTGACGGCCGCGCGCGTTCCCTTCTGCACTTCGTTGAGCAGTCCGCGCACCTGCTCCGCGGCCAGTCGGGACTGCTCCGCCAGGGTGCGCATCTCGGTGGCCACCACCGCGAAGCCGCGCCCGTGTTCACCCGCCTTGGCCGCCTCGATGGAGGCGTTGAGCGCCAGCAGGTTGGACTGTTCAGCGACGTCCTTCACGGTGCTGATGATGTCGCCAATCTGAAGGGTGCGCTCACTCAGGTCGGTAATGGACAGGGCGATGGCCTTCACCTGCTCGCCCAGCTTCTCCATTCCGGCCACGCTCTCCGAGACGACCTTCTGGCCCTCGGTGCTGAGCACCTCCGACTTCTGCGTCTGGGAGATGACGGAGTCCGCGTAGGCGGTCGCCTGCTTGGACGTCTGGGCGATTTCGGCCACGGTGGTGCTCGTCTCGCTGATGGCGGAGGCCTGCTGGTGCGCCATGGCCGACTGCTGCGTGGACGTGGTCAGCACCCCGACGGCTTCCTTCTCCATCTCCGCCGCCGCGCCGCGCAGGTCTTCCAGCAGGTGCGCCAGGCCCTCGGACATGGCCGCGAAGCTGCGCGACACCTCGCCAATCTCATCCGAGGCCACCGTGTCGAACTGCTGGCGCAGGTTGCCGCCCGCGATGCCCGACGCCGCGCGCGCCAGCCGCTCCAGCGGGACGACGAGCAGCCCCGACATGAACCATGACGCCAGCAGGCACGCGGACAGGATGAAGAGGCCGAGCACCAGGGTGAAGCGGGTGGTGCCCTTCAGCGCGTTGGTGAGCGCCTCCTCATGGAGCGCCACCTGCACGGTGCCCACGCGGCGGTTGGAGCCCCCTTGCGGCGCGAGCACGGGCACGGTGGACTCCAGCACCGACTCGCCGTGGATGACGAGCCTGCGCTCCACCGCGTCCTCGCCCTCGGCGGACGGCTGGTCCGCGCCCGCGAAGCGCTCCGCGGCGACCTCCGCCAACAGCTCGCCCTTCGCATCGCGCACCAGCACGTAGGCCACGTCGGGCACGTGGCGCAGGACGCCGTGCGCCGTGGCCTGGATGCGGCTTGCGTCCTGGTTGGCCACCAGCATGGGCGCCAGCGTCCTGGACAGCTCCGAGCTCACCGAGCGCGAGCGCCGCGCCAGGTCCTCCCGCTGCGCGCCGCTCATCTGCACCCAGAAGGCGAGGATGAGGATGCCGGCCACCAGCACGCCCGTCACGCCCGTCACGGCGACAATCTTGAAACGCAGGCTGAGGCGTCCCACCGCGAGCCGTCCCGGCAGCGTCAGCTTCGTCTCTTTGTCGTCCACGTTGCCTCCCACCGGTGAAGGACGCGCGCCATCAGCGCACACCCTGCCAGCCGGACTGCGTTCTTGGAGCCAGGGCCTGTCGCAGGCCTCCGGCGGTCATCGTTTCCACTCCGCGCAACGGCTGCTCGTCGTCCAGCCCCTCGAGCGCGCGCAGTGCATTCTGTCGTGCGCGCTCCGCGTCCTCGGGCCGGTCCATGCGCCCATAGAGCGCCACCAGCGTCGCGTGACCGAGCGCCAACCTCGGGTCCAGATACAGCGCCTTGCGCACGGCCTCCACCGCCCCGTTCAGCTCTCCGCGCCCCTCCGCCACCATCGCCAGCAGCAGGTACGCCTCCGGCATCAGCGCCTTCGCGGCCTCGCGCGCCAGCGCCTCCGCCTCCTCGAACTGTCCGGCCCGCGCCGCGTCCACCGCGCGCGCCATCGGGTCCTTGAGGACGGAGACGGGGGG
>NZ_JABUMQ010000279.1:0-15316 GCF_013336645.1 Myxococcus sp. CA039A
GGGCCATGGTGCTGGCGCCCTCGGAGAAGGAGGGGCGGGGCATCCTCTCCACCCATCTGTTCACCGACGGGACGCTCGCGGACGCGCTCACCATTCCAGGCGGCGGCTCGCGCACGCCGATGACGGAGGAGGGGCTGCGGGCCCACCTCCACACGCTGAAGATGAAGGGCCGGGAGGTGTTCCGCTTCGCGGTGCGCGCGCTCGTGGATTCCACGCGGGGTGCGCTGGCCTCTCACGGGTTGACGGCGCGGGGGGTGGACCACGTCATCGCGCACCAGGCCAATGTCCGCATCCTGGACGCGGCGCTGGAGCGGCTGGAGATTCCCCGCGACAAGTGCTGGCTGAACCTGCACAAGTACGGCAACACGTCGTCCGCGTCCCTGCCCATGACGTTGGACGAGGCCCACCGCGCCGGAAGACTCCGGCCCGGAGACGTCATCGCGATGATGGCGATTGGCGCGGGCATGACGTGGGGCAGCGCGGTGGTGCGCTGGTAGTCGGGCAACGGGACTGGACGTTTCAGGAGGCAGAGACCGCACATGGCGAAGGTCGCATTCGTGTTCCCCGGGCAGGGCAGTCAGGCCGTGGGGATGGGCAAGGACCTCTTCGAGAAGTTCCCCGAGGCCCGCGCCGTCTTCGAGGCCGCGGACGACGCGCTCGGAGAGAAGCTCTCCAAGCTCTGCTTCGAGGGGCCAGAAGATGCGCTGAAGCTCACGGCCAACACGCAGCCGGCCATCCTCACGGTGTCGGTGGCGGCGCACGCCGTCTTCTCGACGCGGGGCCCGGTGGCTTCGTTCGTCGCGGGCCACTCGCTGGGCGAGTACTCCGCGCTGGTGGCCGCGGGCGCCATGTCGCTGGGTGACGCGGCGAGGGCGGTGCGCGCGCGCGGCGGCTTCATGCAGGAGGCGGTGCCCGCGGGCGTGGGCGCCATGGCCGCGATTCTGGGCCTGGAGCCGGCGAAGGTGAAGGCGGCCTGTGAGGCGGCGGCGGAGGGCCAGGTGGTGTCTCCGGCCAACTACAACTCGCCCGAGCAGACGGTGATTGCCGGCGACGCCGCGGCGGTGGAGCGCGCGGGCGTGAAGTGCAAGGAGGCCGGGGCCAAGCGGGTGATGCCGCTGCCGGTGTCCGCGCCCTTCCACTGCGCGCTGATGGAGCCGGTGAAGCCGAAGCTGGCGGCGGTGCTGGGCGGCGTGAGGCTGGTGGCGCCGTCGGTGCCGGTGGTGACGAACGTGGAGGCGCGGCCCAACTCGGACGTGGCCCGCGTGATTCCGCTGCTCCTGGAGCAGGTGAGCGCGCCGGTGCGGTGGATTGAATGCGTGGAGGCGCTGAAGGCCGAGGGCGTCACGCGCGTGGTGGAGCTGGGCCCGGGCAAGGTGCTGTGCGGCCTCATCAAGCGCATCACCAAGGACATCGAACTCTTCAACGTGGAAGATGCCGCGAGCCTCGAGAAGGTCCTCGCGGCGCTGGGGTGAGCGCATGAGCTTCAAGGACAAGGTGGTGTTGGTGACGGGTGGCTCGCGCGGCATCGGCCGGGCGTGCGCGGTGGCCTTCGCGAAGGCGGGCGCCTCCACGGTCATCATCAGCTATGCGGGCAACGAGGCGGCGGCCCAGGAGACGGTGGGCCTGCTCACCGCCGAGGGCGCGAAGGCGGAGTCGCTGCGCTTCGACGTGTCCGACACCGCCGCCTGCACGAGCGCCGTGGAGGGCATCGTCAAGGCCCACGGCCGGCTGGACGTGCTCGTCAACAACGCCGGCATGGCGGTGGACGGCCTGGTCATGCGGGTGAAGGACGAGGACTGGGACAAGCAGCTGGACACCAACCTGCGGGGGCCTTTCGCCCTCATCCGCGCGGCCAGCCGTCCCATGATGAAGCAGCGGGGCGGTGCCATCGTGAACATCACCTCCGTCGTGGGGGATATGGGCAATCCCGGACAGGCGGCCTACTCGGCGGCAAAGGCAGGACTCATCGGTCTGACGAAGACGGTGGCCCGAGAGCTTTCCAGCCGAGGCATCCGCGTCAATGCCGTCTCCCCGGGTTTCATCGGGACGGACATGACGGCCCACCTGAATGACGACCTGCGCCAGAAGATGACGGAGGGCATCCCGCTGGGACGACTGGGCAACCCGGAGGAGGTGGCCCAGGCCGTTCTCTTCCTCTCAGGTGACGCTTCGTCCTACATCACCGGCGAGGTCCTGAAGGTCAACGGCGGCATGTACATGTAACCCAAGGTTGGATTGCCGGCGTGCGTGGGATATACCGCGCCGGCTTTCGACAGGGCTCGGGAAGCCTTCCGGGCCTACATCTGGTTCCTGGAGGGTTCAGCACTTATGTCGACGTCCGCAATTGAGACCAAGGTCAAGGGCATCATCGCCGATCAGCTCGGGGTGGGAGAGGATGAGATCAAGCCCGAGTCTTCCTTCATCGAGGACCTTGGCGCCGACAGCCTCGACATCGTGGAGCTCGTGATGGCGATGGAAGAGGAGTTCGAGGTCGAGATCCCCGACGAGGAGGCCGAGAACATCAAGACCGTCGGCGACGCCATCAACTACATCACCACCCACAAGAAGTAGGCAGCACCACGGCGTGCCGGGGGGCGGGGAGACGCCGCGTCCAGCGCGGCGTCCCCGGCGTCCCAGGCGCCACCGGAGAGGACCGTGTCACACCGTCGAGTCGTCATCACCGGTACCGGGCTCATCTCGGCACTGGGTACAGGAACCGAGAAGAACTGGCAGGCGTTGCTTGCCGGCACTTCAGGCATTTCCCTCGTCACGCGCTTCGACCCCAAGAAGATCGACACGCGAATCGCCGGCGAGGTGAAGGACTTCGAGCCGGAGAAGTTCATCGACAGGCGCGAAGTGCGCCGAATGGACCTCTACGCGCAGTACGCCATGGCCGCGGCGGCGATGGCGGTGGAGGAGTCGGGGCTTCCCGTGGGCCCGGACGTGCCGCATGGCTACACGCCAGAGCGGGTGGGCGTCATCGTGGGTTCGGGCATTGGCGGCATCTCCTCCCTGGAGGAGCAGCACCGCAAGGGCCTGGAGAAGGGGTTTGACCGGCTGTCGCCCTTCTTCATCATCCAGATGATCGTCAACATGGCGCCTGGCCTCATCTCCATGCGCTACAACTGCAAGGGGCCCAACTGGGCTCCGGTGTCCGCTTGTGCCACCAGCGCCCACGCCATTGGCGAGGCCTGGAAGTCCATCAAGCTGGGCGAAACGGACGCGGCCATCGCCGGCGGCGCCGAGG
Organism: Myxococcus sp. CA039A; assembly: GCF_013336645.1. Taxonomy (NCBI): domain Bacteria; kingdom Pseudomonadati; phylum Myxococcota; class Myxococcia; order Myxococcales; family Myxococcaceae; genus Myxococcus; species Myxococcus sp. CA039A. The sequence goes on from NZ_JABUMQ010000279.1 coordinate 3,248, forward strand.
CGGCCATCACCCCACTGGGGCTGGGTGGCTTCTCGGTGATGAAGGCGCTGTCCACGCGCAATGATGACCCGGCCGCGGCCAGCCGCCCGTTCGACAAGGACCGTGACGGCTTCGTCATGGGCGAGGGCGCGGGCATGCTCATCCTCGAGGAGCTGGAGGCCGCGAAGAAGCGCGGTGCCAGGATTCTCGCGGAGCTGGTGGGCTATGGCGCCAACTCGGATGCGTACCACGTGACGCAGCCGGCGCCGGAAGGCGAGGGTGCGGCGCGCTGCATGCGGCTGGCGCTCCAGTCGGCGGGGATGAACCCGGAGCAGGTGGGCTACATCAACGCCCACGGCACCTCCACTCCCTTCAACGACGCGAACGAGACGAAGGCCATCAAGGCCGTGTTCGGGGACCACGCCCGCAAGGTGGCGGTGTCGTCGACCAAGTCCATGACGGGCCACATGCTCGGCGCGGCGGGTGGATACGAGGGCGTGGTGAGCGCGCTGGCGCTGTCGCGCAACATCCTGCCGCCCACCATCAACCAGACGAGCCCGGATCCGGAGTGTGATCTGGACTACGTGCCCAACGCGGCCCGCGAGGCCAAGGTGGACGCGGTGATGAGCAACTCGTTTGGATTCGGTGGCACCAACGCGGTGCTGCTGTTCAAGCGCTTCTAGGTGGCCGAAGGAGACCCGCGTGAAAGTCATTCTTGCTTCGGACCACGCGGGCCTGGAGCTCCGCCAGGAACTGGTGGCGGCGCTCAAGGAGCGCGGCGTGGCCCACGAGGATGTGGGCCCGTTCGCGCGGGACTCTGTGGACTACCCGGACTTCGCGGCCCGGGTGTCCCGGGCGGTGACGTCCGGTGAGGCCACCCTGGGCGTGCTGGTGTGTGGCACCGGCATTGGCATGAGCATCGTCGCCAACAAGCACCGGGGCATCCGAGCGGCCCTGTGCACCACGGAGTTCGAGGCGCGCATGGCGCGGGCCCACAATGACGCCAACGTGCTGTGCCTGGGCCAGCGCGTGGTGGGCTCCGGCGTGGGCCGGGCCATCCTGGAGGCGTTCCTCGGCACCGCGTTCGAGGGCGGTCGCCACGAGCGGCGCGTGCAGATGATTCGCGAGGCCGAGTCCCAGGGCTAGTGGCCGTCGCGGTACCCGTTGTCGAGAGGAAAGCCGCCATGGAGAACACCCGCACTCTGGCCGACGTGGACCCCGAGATTTTCCGGGCCGTCCACGACGAGACGCAGCGCCAGGAAGATGGTCTGGAGCTGATCGCCTCCGAGAACTTCGTCAGCCCCGCTGTCATGGAGGCGGTGGGCTCCGTGCTCACCAACAAGTACGCGGAGGGCTACCCCGGCAAGCGCTACTACGGCGGTTGCGAGGTGGTGGACGTGGTGGAGAACCTCGCCATCGACCGCGCGAAGCAGCTGTTCGGCGCGGACTTCGTCAACGTGCAGGCGCACTCCGGCAGCCAGGCGAACATGGGCGCGTACATGGCGCTGATGAAGCCGGGCGACACCATGCTGTCGCTGGATTTGAACTCCGGCGGCCACCTCACGCACGGCGCCACGTTCAACTTCTCCGGCAAGCTCTACAAGGTCGTCCACTACGGCCTGACGCGCGAGACGGAGACCATCGACTTCGCGCAGGTGCAGTCCCTGGCGCGCGAGCACAAGCCCAAGGTCATCGTCGTGGGCGCCAGCGCCTATCCGCGCACGCTGGACTTCGCGAAGTTCCGCGAGGTCGCCGACGAGGTCGGCGCGGCGATGATGGTGGACATGGCGCACATCGCGGGCCTGGTCGCCGCGGGCGTGCACCCCTCGCCGGTGCCCTTCGCGGACATCGTCACCAGCACCACGCACAAGACGCTGCGCGGTCCTCGCGGGGGCCTGGTCATGGGCCGCGAGCCCTACGCCAAGTCCATCAACAGCCAGATCTTCCCCGGCATCCAGGGCGGTCCGCTGATGCACGTCATCGCCGGCAAGGCGGTGGCCTTCCGCGAGGCGCTGACGCCCGAGTACAAGACGTACCAGCGCCAGATTGTCTCCAACGCGCAGGCGCTGGCGGAGGCGTTGAAGTCCGCCGGGCTGCGGCTGACCTCTGGCGGCACCGACAACCACCTGATGCTGGTGGACCTGCGGCCCAAGAATCTCACGGGCAAGGTTGCCGAGGCGGTGCTCGACAAGGCGGGCATCACCGTGAACAAGAACATGATTCCGTTCGACCCGGAGAAGCCGATGGTGACGTCGGGCGTCCGGGTGGGCACTCCGGCCATCACCACGCGCGGCATGCGCGAGGCGCAGATGGCCACGGTGGGCAAGCTCATTGGCGCCGCGCTGGACTCGGCCCAGGACGACGCGGCGCTGGCCCGCATTCGCGGACAGGTGAAGGAACTCGCGCAGGGCTTCCCCCTGTACGCCTCGCGGCTCAAGTAATCGAAGGGACCAGGAGCCTCGCTCCGTCTCCATGCGCTGCCCGTTCTGCCAGGATGCCGAAAACAAGGTCATCGACTCTCGCGAGTCGCACGAGGGCTCCGTCATCCGGCGGCGCCGCGAGTGTCTGGCCTGCAAGCGCCGCTTCACGACGTATGAGCGGGTGGAGGAGCTCTACCCGCTCATCGTGAAGAAGGACGGCCGGCGCGAGGCGTTCGACCGTGAGAAGATCGTCTCCGGGCTGAAGAAGGCGTGTGAGAAGCGGCCGGTGTCCGTGGATCAGCTCGAGGAGACGGTGGTGGCCATTGAACGGCTGCTGCAGGGCATGGGCGAGAAGGAGATCAACTCGTCCGTCATCGGCGAGGAGGTCATGCGCCGGCTCCAGGAAATGGACGAGGTGGCCTACGTGCGCTTCGCGTCCGTGTACCGGAGCTTCCGGGACATCTCCGAGTTCATGCATGAGCTGAAGGACCTGCTCGAGGACCAGGAGCGCGAGCGCAAGGCGAAGCCGCCCCTCGCGCCGGGCCGGGGGAGCTGAGGGGACACACCATGCGGCTGCTCACGCGGGCCAGGTTGGAAGCCACCAGGGCGCCCCGGGCGAAACGGGCGGCGGACTTCGACCGCGCCGTGGCCGAGTTCTTCATGCGCATCGCCCTGGAGGAAGCCGCCAAGGGCCTGGGCCGCACCAGCCCCAATCCGGTGGTGGGCGCCGTCCTGGTGAAGGGCGGCCGCATCATCGCTCGCGGCTACCACAAGAAGGCGGGCACCGCGCACGCGGAGGTGGTGGCGCTGGAGGCCGCCGGCTCCCGCGCGAGGGGCGCGGACCTCTACTCCACGCTGGAGCCGTGCGACCACTACGGCCGCACGCCGCCGTGCAGCCTGGCCATCATCGAGGCCGGGGTGCGCCGCGTCTTCACCGGCTCCTCGGACCCGAACCCCAAGGTGAGCGGCAAGGGCGTGGCCCGGATGCGCCGCGCCGGGGTGAAGGTCGTCACGGGCGTGCTGCAGGAGGAGGCCGACAAGCTCAACCGGCCCTTCTTCAAGTCCATCCGCACGGGCATGCCCTGGGTGACGCTGAAGGCCGCGGCGACGCTGGACGGCAAGCTGGCCACGGCCACGGGGGACTCGCGCTGGGTGACGGGCGAGAAGGCGCGCGAGTGGGTGCACCGGCTGCGCGACAACGTGGACGTCATCCTCGTGGGCGCGAACACCGTGCGCCACGACGACCCCAAGCTCACCACGCGGCTGCCCGGCGGCAAGGGCAAGGACCCGCTGCGCGTCGTGGTGGACAGCCACCTGCGCCTGTCGCCCGGCTACACCGTCTTCACCCAGAAGAGCCCCGCGCGCACCATCATCGCCACGCTGGAGGACCCGGAGGGGCGCAAGGCGAAGCGCTTCCTGGCCCAGGGCGTGGAGGTGTGGCAGCTGCGCAAGAAGGGCGACCGGGTGGACCTGAAGGCCCTGCTGCGGCGGCTGGGCAAGTCCGGCCTCAACCACGTGCTCGTGGAGGGAGGGGCGGAGATGTACGGCAGCTTCCTGCGCGAGCACCTGGCGGACGAGCTGGCCCTGTTCCTCGCCCCCAAGCTGCTGGGCCGCCAGGGCATGTCCTGGGCGGGCGACCTGGGCGTGAAGGAGATGACCCAGGCCCTCTCCGTCAAGGACCTCACCTTCGAGCAGCACGGGCAGGACATCCTGCTCCAGGCGCTGCTGTAGGCCCCCTCCGAGCCTCCGCCCGAGGCCTCATGCATGAGGCCCGGTAAAGGGGCCGTTGAATGGAGGACACGCCGGGGGCCCCGGTTGTCCGTGGGCGTCGCGACGGCGGGTCCGTTATAAGCCCCGTCATGTTCACCGGGCTCATTCAGGACATCGGCGGGGTGGAGCGCGTCATTCCGGGCGGGATGACGGACTTGTGGATTCGCACGTCGCTGGGCGCGCGGGACTTCGCGCTGGGCGAGTCCATCGCCGTGGATGGCGCCTGCCTCACGGTGGTGGAGCGCACGGGCGAAGCCTTCCGCGTGCAGGCCGCGCCGGAGACGCTGCGGCGCACCACGCTGGACGCCGTGCGGCCGGGAGACCGCGTCAACCTGGAGCGGGCCCTGGCGCTGGGGGACCGGCTGGGCGGGCACCTGGTCTCCGGGCACGTGGACGGCGTCAGCACGGTGCTGGAGACCTACCCGGAGGGCGGCTCGTGGGTGATGGTCTTCGGGCTGCCGGAGGCGCTGGCGCCGTACTTCATCGAAAAGGGCTCGGTGGCCATCGACGGCATCAGTCTCACCGTCAACACCGTGGGCGTGGACCGCTTCAGCGTCCAGCTGATTCCGGAGACGCAGGAGCGCACCACCCTGCGGGCCAAGAAGGTGGGCGCCCGGGTCAACCTGGAGGCGGACCCCATTGGGAAGTACGTGGCGCGCCTGTACCTGCTCCAGAGGGGGCAGGCGGGCGCTCCAGGCCCGGGAGGGGTGTCCGAGGCGGCCGTCCGGGCGGCGGGCTTCGGGACGCCGTAGCAGGCGACGCCGGAGCCTGGGTGGTGTAGGAAGCCCCGCATGCCTCGCTACATCGAAGGTGATTTCCTCCCCCCCAAGGGCCGCTTCGCCATCTGCGTCGCCCGCTTCAACGGCTTCATCACCGAGGAGCTGGCCAAGGGCGCTGTCGACACCCTGGTGCGTCACGGCGTGGCCGACGCGGACGTGGACGTGTACCGCTGCCCCGGCACCTATGAGCTGCCCGGGCTGGTGCGCCGCGTCGCGGAGTCGCGTCAGTACGCGGGAGTCATCGTCCTGGGCGCCGTCATCCGGGGTGGCACGCCTCACTTCGACTACGTCGCGGGCGAGTGCGCCAAGGGCATTGGCGCGGTGGCCTTCAGCGCCGCGGCGGCAAGCCCCCCGGCGGCCGTCACGTTCGGCGTGCTCACGTGTGACACGGTGGAGCAGGCCATCGACCGGGCCGGCGTGAAGGCGGGCAACAAGGGCTCCGAGGCCACGCTGGCGTGCATCGAGATGGTGAACCTGTACGGCAAGCTGGCCACGCTCGACGCGTCGAGGAAGGGGTAGTCATGGGCGCGCGCAGAACGGGACGTGAGCGGGCGTTGCAGGCGCTCTACCAGTTGGAGATGGCGGCGGGCGCGTCCGTGAATGACGCCCTGGAGTCGGCCTGGACGGCGTCGGACGAGGAGAAGCGCGAGCCGGACGCGGTGAAGTTCGCCCGCGAGCTGGTGGAGGGCGTGCAGGCCCACCGCGCGGAAATCGACCGGCTCATCGAGTCACACAGCCACAACTGGCGGCTGGACCGCATGTCGCGCATCGACCGCAACGTCCTGCGCGTGGGCATCTTCGAGCTGAAGTACCGTCCGGACATCCCTCGCAAGGTGACCATCAACGAGGCGGTGGAGCTGGGGAAGAACTTCGGGACGGAGGAGTCCAGCGCCTTCGTCAACGGCCTGTTGGACCGTGTCGCCGTGGCGCTGAACAAGGCCTGAGCTGCCGGAGCCTCGAGCGGAAGAAGGGACGCGCCGTGAGCCAGACGACGACGCACGACATCGGGATGGAAGGGCTGGACTCGCTTGGCGGCGTGGACGCCCTGTGTCTGTTCGTGGCCGAGGACGACCGGCCCCTGCCGGCCACCGCGGGCTACGTGGACTGGCGCCTGTGTGGCGTGCTGTCGCGGGTGCTCAAGGGCGGCTTCTTCTCCGGCGCGAAGGATGACTGGCTCCTGCTTCCCTCGGACGGGAAGCTGGAGGTGCCGCGCATCTTCGTCGTCGGCCTGGGGGCCCGTCGTCAGCTCGACGCGGAGGGACTCCAGGAGGCGCTCGCCGGGGCGGGCACGGTGCTCAGCCGGGCCAAGGTGGCGTCGGTGGCGCTGGAGATTCCCGCCGGAGGTTCGGTGGATGACGCGGCCCGGGTGGAGGGTTTCCAGAAGGGCTTCGTCCCAGCGTTCAAGGGCGGACGGGTGGCCCTCCTGATGGACAAGGCGCTCGTCCGGCTCCTACCAGGCAGGAAGGGCTGAAGCACAGCGACCGGGCAGGGCTTCTGTTAGCATGGGGGACCGTCCGGGGCGTGCGCACATGCGTGTCAAGGTGCTGATTGTCGAGGACTCCAAGGCGTCGCGCGAGTACATCGCGTCGACCGTGGAGGCCGTGGAGGGCATCGAGGCCGTCGTCACCTCGAGCGGCTTCGAGGCCCTGAAGCTGCTGCCGCGCCACCGCTTCGACCTCATCATCACCGACATCAACATGCCCGACATCAACGGGCTTGAGCTCATCAACTTCGTCAAGAAGAACCCCAACTACCGCGACGTCCCGCTCTTCATCATCACCACCGAGGGGCGCGACCAGGACCGCGACAGGGGCATGGCGTTGGGCGCCGCGGAGTACCTGGTCAAGCCGTTCCAACCGGGGAGCCTGGAAGGGCTTCTGCGCCGGTACCTGAAGCTGCCGTGAGTCCTCCGAGCAAGGCGCTGGCCGAGTTCGTGGCCGAGGCGACCGAGATTCTGGAGGCGCTGGGCAAGGACCTGCTCGTGCTGGACGAGCGGCGCGGCCAGGAGGCTGACCCCGAGCGCGTCAACGGCATCTTCCGCGCGGCGCACTCGCTCAAGGGGCTGGCGGGGCTGTTCGGTCAGGAGCGCATCTCCCGGCTGGCGCATGGCACGGAGGACCTGCTGGACAGGCTGCGGCTGGGCAAGCTGCACTTGAACGACGCGGTGCTCGACACGCTGATTGAAGCGCTGGACGCCTTCCAGGCGCTGCTGGCGGAGACGGCGCGGGGCACGGAGTCGGATGGCCTCACCCGTCGCGCGGATGGCATGGCGGAGCGGCTGGGGCAGCTGGGCGAGGTGTCCGTCGCGCAGGACGAGGACCCGCTGGAGCGGCTGGAGCTGGAGGCGCAGGTGCGCTCCGTCTTCACCGAGTACGAGGAGCACCGGCTCCGGGAGAATGTGCGCCGGGGCGTGGCGCTGTGGCGCGTGCGCGCCGCGTTCGACCTGTCCGACTTCGACAAGGGCCTGGCGGACCTGAACACGCGCCTCAAGCCCCTGGGAGAGGTCATCAGCACGCTGCCCTCGGCCCAGCCGGGCGGCGCGCATGGCATCGCCTTCGACCTCATCTTTGGCGCCCAGGTCTCCAGGACGGAGCTGGAGTCGGGGCTGAAGGGCACGCCCGCGGAGCTGTCACCGCTCGCCGTGCGGCCCGCGGCGCCCAGCGCGACGACCCGCTCCGCCGAGGCGCTGGTTCGTGCCACCGAGTCGCCCGCCATCGTCCTGGGGGCCATCGGCGTCGCCTCCGCGCCCGCGGCCTCCGTCGGGGGCGCGTCTCCCGTGAAGACAGGCGGGACGAAGCAGGGCGCGCGCGGCGCGATGGAAGATGGAGCGTCGCACCCCTTCACGGACCCGGACCCCGACACGGAGCTGGGGGAGACCGGGGGGAGCGCGGAGGCTGCGGGAGCGTCGGGCCCTTCGCTGGTGACGTATCTGCAGGGGCCGGGAGGGCGTGCGCCTGGCCGCGCGGTGACGCCCGTGGCGGCGCCTCCCGTCGCGACGGAGCCGTCGCTGCGCTCGTTGACGCAGACGGTGCGGGTGGACATCGGCAAGCTGGATGGCCTCATCAACATGGTGGGCGAGCTGCTGCTCATCAAGGCCAGCCTCCAGCGGCTCGCGGAGTCGGCGCGGCAGGAGGGCGTGGTGCCCCTGTCGAAGCTGTTTGGCCAGGAGCTGGCGCGCGAGACGCGGGGCCTGGAGCGCAAGCTGGAGGCCTTGCAGGAGGGCCTGCTGGAAGCGCGCATGGTGCCGGTGGGTCAGGTGTTCGACAAGCTGGCCCGGCTGGTGCGCCGCATCACCCGCGAGGCGGGCAAGGAAATCGACTTCGTCATCGGCGGCGGCGAGGTGGAGCTGGACAAGCTCATCGTCGAGGAGCTGAGCGACCCGCTGATGCACCTCATCCGCAACGCCATCGACCATGGCGTCGAGTCTCCGGACATGCGGCTGGCGGCGGGCAAGCCCCGGCGCGCGGTGGTGGCGCTGCGGGCCGAGCAGAAGGGCAACCACGTCGTCATCGAGGTGAGTGACGACGGGGCGGGCATCGACGAGCTGCGCGTGCGCGAGGTGGCGCTGACGCGGGGCCTCATCACCTTCGCCCAGGCGGAAGAGATGGGCCGCAGGGAGCTGCTCAACCTCATCTTCCTGCCCGGCTTCTCCACCGCGCGCAGCGTGTCCGAGCTGTCCGGCCGGGGCGTGGGCCTGGACGTGGTGAAGAACAACCTGGGCAACCTCTCCGGCATCATCGACGTGTGGAGCGAGCGCGGGAAGGGCACGGCCTTCCACCTGACGCTGCCCGTCACGCTCGCCATCATCCGCGCGCTGGTGGTGGGGGTGAGCGCCCGTACGTACGCGGTGCCGTTGAACAGCGTGCTGGAAATCCTCTCCGTCCAGCCCCGGGAAATCCGCACCCTGGAGCGGCGCGAGGTGCTGGACGTGCGAGGGCAGACGCTGCCCTTCGTGCGGCTGTCACGGCTGTTCGGCCTGCCGGAGCGCCCGGTGAGCCGCTACTTCGTGGTGGTGGTGGGGCTGGCGCAGGAGCGGCTGGGCATCGCCGTGGACGAGTTGCACGGCCAGCAGGACATCGTCACCAAGCCCCTGGGCGGCAGGTTGCAGTCCGTCCGGGGCATCTCCGGCGCCACGGACCTGGGCAACCGGCGTCCGGTGCTGGTGCTGGACGTGGCGGACCTGCTGGAAGAGGGACTGGCCCTGGAGCGAAGGCGGGCCTGACGCTCGCCTTGGCCGGCTGCTATCCTCACCCACTGTGTCCCGGTTCGCCGAACTGCTCGACGACTTCTTCTTCCGTCCGGACGAGGACGTCAGCGGCCTGCAGGACTTCGCCGCCGGCAGTGACGGCGTCGCCTCCTCCACGCCCGAGGAAGTCCCGGAGGAGTACCTGTCCTTCCTGCTGGAGGGAGAGTCGTACGCGGTGCCCATCCGCCTCGTGCGCGAAATCTCCAAGGTGCCCCCGCTGACGGAGATTCCCAGGGCGGAGCCCCACCTGCTCGGGGTGATGAACCTGCGCGGAGAGCTGCTGCCCGCGTACGACATCAAGGTCCGGTTGGGGCTGACGGAGCGTGTGCCCCTGGTCGCGGGGCCGGATGCGCCCGCGCCGCCCCGGGATGCGCGCGTCCTCGTGTTGCGCACGGAGACGGGGCCGGCGGGGGTGTGGGTGGACAGCGTGTCCGGCGTGGTGAAGCTCAAGCCCTCCATGCTGGAGCCGCCGCCGCCCGGCCTGCGCCTGGGAGACAAGGACTGTGTCGTGGGCATCGGTCGACGCGGGCCCTCGCTGTACATCCTGCTGGACCCGGAACAGGCACTGACGCCATGAAGGACTCGGTCAACCTGTTGGCGCGCCACCCCTCGGGGGCACCGGATGCGCCCGGTGAGCAGTCGGACACCGTGGTTCAGCTGTGCGCCTTCTTCGTGGGTGAAGAGGAGTACGTGCTGGATATCCAGCGGGTGGAAGAAGTGCTGCCGCTCCAGCGCGTGACGCCCATTCCGCATGCCCCTTCGTTCGTGGAGGGCGTGCTCCACCTGCGGGGCGTCATCCTTCCCGTGGTGGATCTGCGCTTCAGGCTCCAGGGACAACCTTCGGTGCAGTCGCGCAAGGCACGGCTCCTGGTGTGTCGACTGGGCGCGCGGCGGGTGGCGGTGCGTGTGGAGCGGGTGGCCGAGGTGCTGCGGGTTCGCCGGGGGGACATCAAGCCCGCGCCCGCGCTGAGGGTGTCGGGGCGCTCGCCCTTCGTGGTGGGCGTGTGCGGCCCACCGGACCGCTTGCGGTTGCTGCTCGATTTGAAGGCGTTGCTGCGCATGGAGCTGGAGCGCGAAGCGGTGCGCCCGTCGAAGTGAGGAGGGTGACGATGGACCTGCAGCGCAGTGACTTGGACAACCACCGCCGCATCCTGGGCATCGCGTTCATCGCCATCAACGCGCTGACGGTGCTCGTGGGCGTCGGCCTGGCCGTCTTCTTCGCGTTCGCCGGGGCGATGATGGTGAGCGAGTCGTCGCTGGCCGAGGACCGCGCGAGCTACTGGCTCTTCGGCGGCGGCATCAGCGCGTGCGTCCTGGCCTTCGGCCTGCCGGGCGTCATCGCCGGCATCGGCTTGTTGACGCGGCGCGGATGGTCGCGGGTGCTCGCGCTGGTGTTGGGAATCGTCGGGCTGTTCAACTTCCCGCTGGGCACCTGCCTGGGCATCTACGCCATCTGGTTCTATGCGCAGGAAGGCTCCGACCGGGTCCTCGCCTCATGAGCCACCTGCCCGTCTTTCCCGCGGAGGAGGAGCGCTACCGCGCGCTCCAGGAGTTGGACCCGCGTGGCGAGGGCATCCTGGACGTGCTCCTCACGGGGCTGCACGACGAGAGCTGGCGCGTGCGCCACGCGGCGGCGGAGGGGCTCCAGCGGTTGGCCGCGCCCGAGGACGTGGCCCTCCGTCTCGTGGGGGTCCTGGGCGAGCGCGGTGAGACGGGGGCTCGCAACGCGGCGGCCGAGGCGCTCGTGGGACTGGGCCTTCCAGCCCTGAGGCCCCTGGTGAAGCTGCTGGGACACGCGGACCCGGACCAGCGCAAGTTCGCGGCGGACATCCTCGGGCAGCTCGGACTTCACGTGGCGGAGGCGCCGCTGGTCCAGGCACTGGAGGACCCGGACCTGAACGTGCGCGTGGCCGTGTCGGAGGCGCTGGGCCGCGTGGGCAGTGAGCACGGCGCTCGCGCGCTGGAGCGACTGCTGGGGGACCCGGAGCCGCTCTTGCGCCTGTCCGCGCTGGAGGGACTGGTGCTGCTGCGCCGTCCGCCGCCGCTGCCGGTGGTCGTGGCGCTGCTGGACGACGCGCGGCTGCGGCGCAGTGCCTTCCGCGCGCTGGGCCTCATTCCGCAGGTGGCGGCCACGGAGCGGCTGTGCCTGGGGCTGGAGTCGGCCACCCGTTCGGTGCGCGAGGCCGCGCTGGCGGCACTGGGCACGCAGGCGTCGCTCGTGGAGCCCGCGCGGCGCTGCGAGTTGGAGGCCGTCATCCGCGCGGCGCTGCGGCGGTTGCCGGACGCGGTGGCTCGGCTGGCGCAGGCGCTTGAGTCGGAGGACGTGACGGTGCGCGCGGGCGCGCTGCTGGCGGTGGCCGCGCTGGGCGAGGCGTCCCTGGCCGTGCCCGTGGCCGAAGCGGCGCGCGAGGACCGCTTGCTGCGGGACGTGCTGAGCACGCTGGGACGGCTGGGCGCGGAGGGTGGGCGCACGTTGCTCGCGGCGATGTCGGACCTGTCCGCGCCCGCGAGGGCCGCGGCGGCCGAGGCGCTGGTGGACCTGGTGGATGCGACGTCCGTCACGCCGCTGTGCGCGCTGCTGGAGTGGGCGGAGGACGACTTGCGCGGCGTGGTGGTGCGGGCGTTGGGGCGCACGCGCTCATCGGAAGCGGCGGGCCCCCTGGTCGACTTGCTGAGGGACTCGGTGACGGCGGGCGCGGCGACGCGGGCGCTGGGCGTGCTCGCGGGGAGCTGTCGCGGGGCGGTGCTCGCGGCCCTGGAGGATGCGGTGGCTCGTCGGGCGACGCCGGTGGCGGTGGCCGCGCTGGGCCGGGTGGGTGGCGCCCCCGCGTTGCCTTCTCTGCGCAAGCTGGCGCGGGACGTGGACCCCCGGTGG
>NZ_JABUMQ010000027.1:0-56041 GCF_013336645.1 Myxococcus sp. CA039A
GCATCGAGGAGGCGGGGAGGGCGGGGGAGGTGTTCACCATTTCACGCCGGGGCCCTGCCCGGCAACGGCCTCCGTGTGGAGGTGGCGAGGTGGATCTCCCCTCTCGGGTTACCTGCCTGCCCGGACATGGCGCGGAGGTCGTCACCTGGAGTGTGCCTGGATGTGTGGTGCCGTCGCGGAGGAAGGTGTTTCACTGACCTGGCGGCACATGCGGGTGTGGCCGTGTCGTGCCGACGTGGAGACATCGTGAGGGGGACGCTCGGGCTCCCGGGTCAGCAAGCTTCCCGGGGCCTGTATGGGATTGGGTAATCCCATACAAATGCCGCCATGCGGGTCGGGGCTGGCGAGCCGCACACTCGCCAGCGACCCACGTGCTCGCGCTACAGGCCGTACGTCTCCAGCAAGCGCAGCCACACCTCACTCATCGTGGGGAACGACGGCACGGCATGCCAGAGCGTGTCGAGCGACACCTCACCCGCGACGGCGATGGTGGCAGCGTGAAGCATCTCGCCCACCTCGGGTCCGGTGAAGGTGGCACCCAGGATGACCCGGCGCTTCTCGTCCACCACCAGCTTCGCCGTGCCACCGAGCTTCTCGCCGAACAGTGATGTACCCGACACCTTGCCCAGGTCGTACTGCACGGTGCGCACGGGCAGCCCCGCTTCACGGGCCTTCGCCTCCGTGAGGCCCACGCTCGCCACCTGCGGGTGCGTGAAGATGACCTGCGGCGTCGCCTTCGTGTCCGCCCACGCGCTCGCCTTCTTGCCCGCGATGACGTCACCCACCAGTCGCGCCTGGTACTTGCCCATGTGCGTCAGCAGGTTGCGGCCATTCACATCGCCGCATGCGTAGAGCCAGCCACCCTCCACGCCCTTCGCGCGGAGCTGGTCATCCACCTGCACCGTCTCGCCGGCCTTCAGCCCCACCGTCTCCAGGCCCAGGGAGTCCGTGCGCGGCACGCGGCCCATGCCCACCAACACCGCATCGCCCTTCAGCTCCTCGCCCGTCGAGAGTTTCACCGTCACCTCGCCTTGGCCTCCCGGGCGACTCACGCCGGTGATGGATGTGCTCAGCATCACCTTCACGCCTTCGTCGCGCAGGGCCTGGGCCACCTGCTCACCCACGAAGGGCTCGAAGCGGGACAGCAGCGCCTTGCCGCGCTCCACCAGCGTCACCTCCGAGCCCAGCGAGCGCCACGCCTGCGCCAGCTCCACCGCCACCACGCCGCCGCCCAGCACCAGCAGCCGCTTGGGCACCTGCTTCGCGCCCGTGCCCTCGCGGTTGTCCCACGGCCGGGCTTCCTTCAGCCCCGGGATGTCCGGGATGCGCGGCCGACTGCCCGTCGCGAGCACCACCGCGCGCTTTGCCTCCAGCTCGCGCACGGTGCCGTCCTTGGCCTCGACGCGCACCTTGCGTGGGCCGGTGAGCTTGCCGTGGCCGCGCACCACCGTCAGCTTCGCGCCCTCGGCCCACTTCACCTGGGAGTCGTCGTTGTAGTAGCCGACCATGGCATCGCGGTGCTCCAACACCGCGCTGGCGACCAGCGGCCCCTTGATGGTCTCTCGCACACCCGGCGAGTGCTTCGCCAACCAGAGCGCCTCCGCTGGACGCAACAGCGCCTTGCTCGGAACGCAGGCCCAGTAGGAGCACTCGCCGCCGAGCAGCTCGTGTTCGACCAGCGCCACGGAAAGCCCGGCCGCGGCGGCTCGCGCTCCCGCATTCTCTCCCGTGGGCCCACCACCAATCACCACCACATCGAAGACATCCGCCATGTGTTCGCCCTCGCGCCCTGCTGCGTAGGCAGGGAGGTGCGAAGGGGCCAATCCCACGCGAGGCTTCTCGTCGGATGGTGGAAAGAAGGGGTGGCGACCACCGGACATCCGCCCCCTCTCCAGGAAGGTCGACGGTGCGCGCTGTCCTCCAGGTGACGCCTGCCTTGTCCCGAGAGGAGGGCCCCCGTCCCCGCGTGTCAGGAGTCCCCAGGCATTTTCGTCGGCGTCCGCCGGTGTGCGCGGACAGGCGGTGAGCGCCGTCCGTTCTCCCCGTCGGAAACCCACGAGTGCCCGTGCCGGAGACTCCGAGCGCGGCGGGAGGTGTGCCATGGGGACTGTATTGAACGGTGTCTCGGGTCGCTTCGCGTCGTGCTCGTCTCACGAGCGCTGAGTTCCTCCCTCACCCGCCTTCGAGGATGAGTGGGTCGGAGAGGGTTGTGTCCTCGTCGAACCAGCACCGCGCGCAAGCCTTTGTCACCGTGCACTCCGGCCGTCGTGCCGCACGCGTCCTCGTGAGCTGAGTCACGAGGTGTGCGCCGCACGCGCGGCCTGCTGGGAACTCTTCGTCCACTCATGGCTTCTTCCAGGAATCGTCGTCCCCGCGCGTCCCGTCGGCGCGAGGGTGCTGCTGCATCATCGTTCTCGTTGTCGTCGTCCGAACCTCCCTCCGCGCGTCACCTGCGCGTTCAGTCCACCCTGTTCCAGGAGGTCTCCCTCCTCTTCCGGAGCGAGCTGTCCGACCCTCGACTCGAAGGTGTCTCACCGGCGTCCTTCGAACTCACACCGGATGGTCGGCTCATCCGCATTGGCTACACCCTCACCCCGGCGGCGGTGTCCGGCGCGCGTGAAGTCCAGGAGGCACTGGCCCGAGCCAGTGGCTACCTGCGCTCGCAGCTCGCACAGCACCTGGACCTCAAGCGGGTGCCTCAACTGCGCTTCATCTACATCGGCGTGGCCGAGCACCCGACGGAGGCGTTGTCCGCCGAGCCTCCAGACGACGCCGTCCCCGAAGACGAGGACGAAGTACCCGGGTCCTTCGACGAGGACGGCGATGACGAAGGAGGTGCGCGATGAATCCACGCATCCTCCCGGCGGCGCCCGGCGCCGTGCCCATCCTCGTCTGGGCACGCGCCCTTCCACCCGGCGCGGAGAAACAACTCCGGCACCTCGCCGCCCAGCCCTACGTCGTCGAGCACGTGGCCGCGATGCCGGATGTCCACGTCGCGCACGGCGTCGCGGTGGGCTCCGTCTTCGCCACCGAGCACCACGTTGTCCCCGGTGCCCTCGGTGGAGACCTGGGCTGTGGCGTGAGTGCCTACCGCTTCGCATATCCCGCCGCGTCGCTGGGGCGTGACACGCTGGAGCTGCTGCTCACCCGCTTGTCCCAGGTCATCCCGGTGGGAGACGCGACGCATCGAGGTCGCGGCCTTCCTCTTCCGTCCGCGCTGGAGGCGCCGCCGCTCTCGACCCAGAAGCTGCGCCATGCCTGGGAGCGGCTGGCGCCGCGACACCTGGGCACGCTCGGCGGTGGCAACCACTTCCTCGAGCTGGACCGGGACGCGGGAGGGGACCTCTGGCTGCTCCTGCACTCCGGCTCTCGCGGCGTGGGCGCGGCCATCGGCGAGCATCACCAGCGTGTCGCGAAGACGCTCGGGGAAGGCAGCCTGCCTGGCCTGAGCCTGCACACGCCCGAGGGAGCCGCCTGCCTCGCGGACCTGGACCTCGCCTGTCGCTTCGCCCGAGCGAACCGCGACGCGCTGGCCGCCCGGGCCCTGGAGGTGTTGTCCCAGACGCTGGGCATCTCACCGGAGCTCGAGTCCACGGTGGACCTCCACCACAACCACGTCGCCGGGGAGACGCACTTCGGCCGCGCGCTGTGGGTCCACCGCAAGGGCGCGGTGGGCCTGGAGTCAGGGCGGCAAGGGCTCATCCCCGGTTCGATGGGCACCGCCTCCTATGTGGTGGAAGGCCGGGCCGAGCCCCGCGCGTTCCGCTCCTGCTCCCACGGAGCCGGTCGGGTCCTCACCCGGACCGAGGCCCGCGCCCGCATCCGTCCCTCGGCCCTGGAGCACGCCCTGCGCAGGGTGGTGCATGACTCCCGCCGGGCCGCGGCGCTCGTGGAGGAGGCGCCCGCCGCCTACCGCGACATCGTCGAGGTCCTCGAGGACGAGGCGGACCTCGTCACTCCCGTCCGGCGCCTGACACCCATCGCCGTCCTCAAGGGCTGAATCCCGCCTCCCGGGGGCCCGGAGCTTCGTCTCCGGGCCCTCGCGCCGATACACACGGAGTGGTCAATTCACTCCAGGTGGAATTCAGCGCGTCCGGACCCGTTCTTTCCGGGGTTGATCCTCGTGGAAGAGGGGTGGAAGGGGGAGACGACACATCCCGACGTCAGAGTGGGTTCCCGAGCCCGTCCAGATGCCGTAGAATCGGCCGCCAGAAGTTCACGTGCGAACCTGCTGGGGCGTCGTCTAATGGCAGGACATCAGACTTTGACTCTGAGTATCAAGGTTCGAATCCTTGCGCCCCAGTCATTCCGCTCCGGGGGGACGCGGTAGCCAGCGCGTCCGTCCGTGTGCATGAAGGACGGTGGCCCGATGCCGCAGAAGACGCTCCTGCTGGTCTCCGTGGGAAGCCCAACGGCAACCCTGTTGAAAGACCTCCAGGACCCACTGACCACACAGATGGGCACCGCTTCGGTGGTGGCGAAGACGGCGCTCCCGACGCCGGCCTATGCCTTCAACAAGGACCGTGCCCAGTACCACTGCAACGCCATCATGCGTCGGCTCACGCCGATGATGGAGCCCGGTCAGCACCTGGTGCTCGGCGTGACGGACGTGGACCTCTTCGTCCCGGACTCGCCCTTTGTCTTCGGCGAGGCGGACCGCGAGTCCCGCACGGCGGTGGTGAGCGTGTTCAGGCTTCGCCAGGGCGCTGACGGCGAGCACCTGCGGCGGCGCATCCAGGTGGAGGTCACCCACCAGGCGGGCCACCTGCTCGGGTTGTCCTACTGCGAGGACCCCCGGTGCGTGATGTTCTTCGCGCAGTCCCCGCAGGACTGCGACCGCAAGCAGCTGTCGCTCTGCAACCAGTGTCGCAACGAGCTGGCCAAGCTCAACCGCTGAACCCCTTCGCGCGGGCTTGCCCGTGAATGCCTTCGCACGCGTTGACGTCCGACCCGGCGCGCCCTGTAGTGCGGGGCGCTGAACCGGGCCGGCAACGTGGAGCGATTGTGATGACGGGCACGCGGTATTTCGTCGGTGGGCTGTTGGTGGTGGGGCTGCTGGGTGGCTGCGAGCCGTTCGAGGATGATGGCGGCGGCGGCGGCGTGGGAGGCGTCCGGTTCAGCAAGGGCTTTGCCTTCGTGCGCGAGGACGACCGCAACGTCTTCGTGGTGGACGACGCGGGAGACCCCAACAGTCCGCAGCGGCTGACCAGCACGGGCGGGGCCTACTGGCCCTCGGTGTCGAAGGATGGTCGCAGCGTCGTCTTCGTCCAGCGCGGTGGCCTTGGCACCTCGCTGCTGACGGTGCCCACCACGGGTGGCACTGTGGCCACGTTGTTCAGCGAGAATGACGCGGCCTGCGCGCGGGGCTGCACCAATTTCCGCACGCCCACCTTCAGTCCGGACGGCCGCGGCGTCGTCTTCGTCTTCTCCCCCGGCAACAGCTCCCTCACGTCGCTCGGGCGGGTGAACACGGACGGCAGCGGCTTCCAGGAGCTCACCCCGAACTCCGTCGTCGCCTATGGGGCGCCGTCCTTCGTCCCCAATGGGACCGCCGTCGTCGCGCCCACGGGCAGCGGGCTCCAGCAGCTCAATCAGGTGGCGTACGTGCCGCTCTCGGGGGGCGCCATCATCGCCTCGTCGCTGGGCAATGACGTCGGGACCGTGGCCAACCGTGTCGCGGTGTCGCCGGACGGCTCGCAGGTGGTGCTGGACGGGCGCGGCTCCTCGAGCAGCGTGCGCACCTATGTGGGAGCCCTGAGTGGAGGTCGCCTGGGCGCTTTGCGACGCGTCACCAGCTATGGCGGCGCGAGCGCCCAGGAGACGTGGCCGGTGTGGACGGGCGCGAGCCAGGTCGGCTTCCTCTTCGCCGACTCGGCGGGTGGGGACCCGGGCATCTACCGCTCCACCGTGAGCGCGGCGCCGTCCAACTCCGTCACGCTCGCGGTGCCCAGCGCGGCCGAGCCTTCGTACGGCCCGCTGTAGGCCTGTCCCCAGGCTCCCAGGTCCCTGGCATCCGCGCCCCCGAGGCGCGATGCTGTCGCGCTGGAGGCTGCCATGTCCCTCTTCGATGCCGTGCTCGCGGGAGACCGCGAGTCCTTGAAGTCCCAGCTCGACGCGGGCGCGGACCCCAATCCGTTCGATGACGAGGGACTCACGCCGCTGATGGTGGCGGCGCGGGAGGGACACGCAGGGCTCGTGGAGCTGCTGCTGAAGGCGGGCGCGGACGCGACGATTACGAACCGCATCGGAGAGTCCGCGGTCATCATCGCCGCCGCCCATGGCCACTCGAACTGCGTGTCGGCGCTCTGGGAGAGCGCGACGGAGGACGAGCGCTCCATGGTGCCCCTGTTGCTGCGCACCGATGCCATCACCGGTCCGGGCACGGCCTCTCCGGCCGCGACACCGCCGAAGGAAGACTTCCGCCGGAAGCTCGCGTCCGCGGGTGCGTACGTCGCGGGCAAGCTCGGGGATGACGGGGCCACGAAGCGGTTGGAGCGAGTGCTGCGTTCGGAAAAGCAACGCAAGCCCTGAGCACGCGTCCGTGTCCGGACACTCGCGGCGTTCACCACCCTCCACGTGCGGGCGGCCCCGCACCGCATGGGGGGCTTCACACGTACGGTCCGCCCCCGTCCGAGAGGAGCCACCGCATGGCGACGTCCGAGCCAAAAATCGTCCACAGCGGGACGGTGCAGGGCCTCTTCCAGATTGCGCTGAAGGACCGTCTGTCCGAGGACGCGTGGCGCCTGCTGCGTGAGGCGGGGTTGGATTTGTCCGTCCCGCTGCAGCCGACGTATCCCCTGGCCTCGTGGCTGCGCTGGCAACACATCGTGCTGGGTGACTTGTGGCCGCACCTTCCGCTCGATGAGGCCTGGCGTCAGTTGGGGCACGCGGTGATGGAGGGCCTGCTGGCCACGGTGCTCGGCCGGATGCTGGGCGTGGGCGCTCGCGCGTTGGGACCCCAGTTCATGTTGTTCCAGCTCAACCGGGGCTTTCGCGGCACGGACAACTATGTGGAGACGCTGGTGAAGGCCAGCTCGCCGGGGCGCGCCGAGCTGTGGCTCAGCGACATCAACGACAGGCCCATCTACTACGTCGGCGTCCTGGAATTCCTGCTCACCCTCTCGGGCGCGAAGGAGCCCCGAGTCTCCGTGCTCGTGCGCGAGGGCTCCTCCTGCACGTACCTGCTGGAGTGGGTGAAGTGAGCGCCTGAAACGACGAAGGCCCGGGGCTTCACGGTGGAAGCCTCCGGGCCCAGTGTCTGCTTCCCGAGCCGCTACTCCGGCTTGGCGCTCAACGTCGCGCCGGGAGCCACGCCACCGGCCGCGCCGCTGCGGACCTCCATCGCGTCGGCGACCAGCTCGGTGATGTCCTTGACCTTGATGTTCCCCTCGCGGCCGGTGTCGTTGACCGCGTCGCCGAGCATCGTCGAGCAGAAGGGACACGCGACGGCGACGATGCCCGTGCCGCCCTTCTCCTTGTAGTCGCCCACCAGGCCCGGCTTCTTCCTGTCCGCGGCGTCGGGGAACGGCGTGGTCGGGTCCTCGGCGTGCTTGAGCGTCAGCGCGACTTCGTTCAACCGGTTGTGGTTGATGCGCGTGCCAATGTGCTCCTCCATCCACATGCGGCCGCCACCGGCGCCGCAGCAGAAGCCCTCGCGCTTGCTGCGCTGCATCTCCACGACTTCCAGCCCGGGGATGGCCTTGAGCACTTCGCGGGGCGCGTCATACACGCCGTTGTGCCGGCCCAGGTAGCAGGGGTCGTGGTACGTCAGCTTGGTGTTCATCACCGCGGACAGCTTGATGCGCTTGTCGCGCAACAGCTCGTTGATGAGCTCCGTGTGATTGATGACGCGGTACTCGCCGCCGAACTCCGGGTACTCGTTCTTGATGGTGTTGAAGCAGTGCGGGCACTGGGTGATGACCGCCTTGACGCCCATCGAGTTCCACGACTCGACGTTCGTCTTCGCCATCGTCTGGTACAGGTACTCGTTGCCCATGCGGCGCGCGGAGTCGCCGTTGCACATCTCCTGCTTGGACAGCGTGGCGAAGCTCACGCCCGCCTCCCGCATGATTTTCACCAGCGAGCGGCTGACCTTCTTCTGCTTGTCGTCGTAGCTGCCCGCGCAGCCCACGAAGAACAGGTACTCGTACGGGCCACCTTCGTCACCCCACGTGGGCAGCGCCAGGTCCTCCGCCCACTCGTCGCGACGGTCCTGGCCCAGGCCCCAGGGGTTGCCCTGGCGCTCCATGCCTTCGAACACGCGCTGGATTTCAGGCGGGAAGTCCGCCTTCACCTGCACCTGGTAGCGGCGCATGTCGATGAGGCGCGGCACGTTCTCGATGAACACCGGACACGCCTGCTCGCACCACCCGCAGCTGGTACAGGCCCAGACCGTCTCGGAGCTCAGCGCGCCGCCGACGATTTCCGGCAGGGGCTCCTTGATGCGGTTGGGGCTGTAGCCCTCCTCCGCCCACTGCTCGTGGTCCCAGATCCAATGCTTCAGGTCCTGGTTGACGGCCTTGTGCGTGAGCGGCTTGCCGGTGATGTACGTGGGGCAGTGCGTCTGGCAGCGACCGCACTCCGTGCAGGAGTACAAATCCAGGCCCTGCTTCCACGTGAGGTCCCTCACCGTGGCGGTGCCGAACTCTTCCTTCTCCAGGTTGGGCGTGGGCAGCTTGCCGGTGGAGTGGGTGCGCTGGAAGAAGACGTTGGGCAGGCCGGTGATGATGTGGAAGTGCTTGCCGATGGGCAGGAAGTTCAGGAACGCCAGGACGATGATGAGGTGGGTCCAGAAGCCTCCAATGCCCAGCACGTGCGCGGCCGTGGAGCCCAGGGGCATCATCGCCATGCCGACCAGGCTGGTGAACGGCTCCCACCACACCAGCGCGGACGGGGCCGCGGGCACCTGCGTGGCGCCCATCGGCACCTGCTGCGCCGCCGCGTGCGCCGCCACCATGTGGCTGCCGCCGAACAGGAACTCGGAGACCATCAACCCGGAGATGAAGCCCAGGATGAGGTACGCCTCCCAGGACTGCGACATGCGGTCCGGCTTCACCTTCCAGCGCGTCCACACGTAGTAGCCGCAGCCCACCAGGGCCAGGGCCGCCACCACGTCCTTGATCAGCAGATAGCCACGGTAGGCGCCCAGCAGCACCGTGTTGTCCAGCCAGAAGGGGTGGCTCAGGTCGGTGAACAGCTCCAGCGCGCCGGACGAGAAGCCCATCGCGAACATCATGATGGTGCGCACCTGCAGCACCATGAACGCCGCGTAGATGAGCACGTGCATCAAACCCGGGGTGAACTCCTCCGGGTCGACCATGCGCTTCTGCCCGAGCCCGAAGAGCACGAGCCGCTTGATGCGCAGCGGGATGTTGTCGAGCCGCCGCTCCTTCTTCATCGCGAGCAACACGCCCACGCGACCGGACATGGTCATCACGAAGATGGGAACGGCGATGGCAAGCAATAGGCCGGTGATGATGGGACTCATTGGGACTCGGAGGACCTCTGGGGGGACGCGGCGGAAGGCCCGTTGCCGCGACGCGGCAAAACTTGAGTGCCCGTCAACCCTAACAGGGGTGATTCTCGAATCAAGCGCTGAGCGGGCGAGGTGTCCGGGACTGAAGCACGGAGTGGCGCCACGAGCGAGCAAGCTTGCCCGCTACACCGATTTACTGACACCCGCACTGGCAGCCTACCGCCTTGAAAATGGCGAAGTGTTGACTGCTGTGTGGTTCCATCCGACGCCAGGCCGACCTACCTTGTACGACGGCCTCGCACGCTGTCTGTCAGTCAACGCCTTCTCAACCTGCTGAAATAATTGGAGTGAAGGTTGGAGGGCAGGCGAGTAGACGTGGGGTCGAAGCAGGGGTCGGAAGTTTGATTCCCCAAGGGCTTTACAACGCGAAGCGACATGAGCACCATGGTCGGTAAATCGGTCAACGAGTCGTAAGCCGGGCACCGCATCGGGCGGACCCACGCGGACCGAACAGGGGGGCGCCCACAAGGAGGCGAGCCGAAAGGCCGTCCACCTTCCCTGAAGCGGAGCGCCCAAAGGAGTCGGACATGGTTCACGATGACACCACCTACATGGACGATGAAGGGCTGCCGTATGTGGACCTCGCGGAAGATGGTGAGAGCGAGTCCGTGACTCCCGTGGATGGGGCTCCCGGTGGCCGGATGTGGGGCTATGGGGATGAGTCGTGGGGCGGCTGGAGCGCGGCCGAGTGATTCGCGGCCCCCGCGGCCGGTGGATGCGCGGGGGCGCTTCTTTGTAACCGGTGGTTCGGCTCGTGCGGTGGCGCCCTCAGTGGGTGGCTCCCGGGCCGGTGGTCTTACGGTGACGCCTGGGCGTTCGGGGCGGCCGTCATCTCCTCCTTCTTGCTGACGTCGTTGAGCGCGGCTCCGACGCGGTCAGGACCTACCCTGACGCTGGGGATGAAGGGCGCTGCCTCTTGATTCCGGGGTGTGTCTGCCCACATCCTCGACGTGGAAGCCTTTCCGTGAGGATCCATGCCATTGGTGTTGTGGCCCATGAGACTTCCGGTCGTGAGGGACGTCGTCTTTCACGGGGCGGTTCGCGGCAGAATGTCTCGTGAGAGCGCGCGGGAGCACGGATGAAGCAGACGGCCTTGGCAGTGGAGCGCGACGCGGAGCACGGCCGGGAAGTGTTGCTGCTCGTCACGCTGGAAGCGGACGCGGACGCGCCCCGGGCTCCCGTGACGGCGAACCTCGTGTTGGACCGCAGCGCGTCCATGCGCGGCGTCCCGCTGCTCGCCGCGGTGCAGGCCGCGCAATCCCTGGTGGAGCGCGCCAGCCCTCGCGACTACCTGGGCCTCCTCACTTTCGACGCGGAGCCGGAGCAACTGCTGCCCGTGCGCGCGATGGACGCTTCCGCCAAGGCCCAGTTCCTCAAGGCGCTGTCGCGCCTGGAGTCCGGTGAGGGCACCGCGCTGCACGAGGCCATCGAGCGGGGCGCGGAGGCTGTGCGCCGCGTGCTCGTCCCAGGTGCGCGCCCCCAGGTGCTGATGCTCACGGATGGCGAGCCGTCCGTCGGCCCCTCCCAGCTCTCCGACTTCAAGACGCTGGGCGCGCGCGTCGTGGAGTCTGGCGTCGTGCTGCACGCGCTGGGACTGGGCCGTCACTACCTGCCCGACATCCTGGAAGCCCTCACGGGACCGTCCGGCACCGGCTTCGTCCACGTGGATGACCCGGAGGGTCTGCCGCTGGCCGTGGGCACGATGTCCGCGGAGCTGTTCGGCGAGGTGGGCTCGGACGCGCGCGTGTACGTGTTGCCCTCGGGCTTCTCGGAGCTGCGCTGCCGTCACCGCTACTCCTCCCGTGTCGAAGGGGACGCGATGAGTGCGTCGCTCGGCGCGGTGTCGCAGTCCTTCCCGCGTCGGGTCCTCTTCTCCGGCAGGCTGGACGCGGCCGAGTGGAACCTGGGCGTGACGACTTCCTACACGGAGGGCACGGACACGCGGCGCATGCCTGTCCCCGTGTCACGCGTACTGCCCGACAGCGACCAGGGCCGCTTCGTGCGCGCGGTGTCGGCGGAGCTGGAGCTGGTGGCCGCCGAGGCCTCCGCCTGGAAGGCCCTGGGCCGCCGCAACCAGGGGGCCGCGGAGCAGGCGCTGGAGACCGCCGACCTCGCCCTCTACAAGCTCGCGCGACTGGGCTCGCTGGAAGTCCCACCGCAACGCCACATGGAGCGACTGGCGGACCTGCGCCGCATCGTCGAGCGCCGCGCCGCGCAACCCCAGGCGCTGGTGATGCGCCGCGCCCACTCCGAGGTCTCCCGCGTCACCTTGAGCCGCGTGGGTCCGGCGCTCCCGCTGCCCGCCCTGGCCCCCTGGAAGTCGGAGGACTGAGCTGCTCCTGGCCTGGCCGCCCGGTCGCCCGCCCCGACGGAGCGGGTCCTTCTGTCCACGCCGCGTCACCCGGGATGTTTCCTGCCCTGTCGCACGCCCCGGATGCGGGCGGGCGCGGGGAATGTCCCCCCGCCTGGAAGGTTCTCCCTCGGAAGCGGGGCCCGTCGGATGCTGGCGACCTGGCTTCGGGTGGGTTAACGGGAGACGCATGAAGCACTCGGTGTCCAAGAGGCTCGCCCTGGTGGGCGGTATCGGCATGTGGCTGGTGGCGGCGGTGGCGCAGGCGGCGCTTCCTCCGTCCGCGGTGGCCACGGGCGCGCCCGACGAGGGCGATCCGCGCTTGGAGGCCGCGCTGCTGGTGGATGCCACCCAGGTGAAGCCGGGCGACACCTACCGCGTGGGCGTGCGCTTCCGGTTGGACCCGGGCTGGCACATCTACTGGAAGAACCCGGGTGACTCCGGCCTGGAGACGGACGTCGCGTGGGACACGCCCGGCTCCACGGTGGGCGCGCTCCAGTGGCCCTTCCCGAGCACCTTCCGCACGCCCGACGGCTTCATCGTCACCCACGGCTATGACGGCGAGGTGCTCCTCTTCGCCGAGGCACGCGCTTCCGAGCAGGCCGTCGGCACGCTCAACCTGTCGGCCGCGGTGAACGCGCTGGTGTGCGAGGTGCACTGCATCCCCGCGGACCTGATGCTCACGCGCTCCATCCCCGTGGGGCCGACGACGCTCGCGGACGCGGAGACCACGCCAACGTTCGATGCGGCGAAGGCGCGCGTTCCTCGCCCGGTGGCGGACACCGGCCACACCGCCGCGCTCGCGCTGGATGTGAAGCAGCTCACCGCGGGCCAGGAGTTCACCGGCACCGTCACGGTGGCGAAGTCCGGTGGTGGCGCGGTGCCCACCGCGGAGAAGGACGCCTTCGTCCCCGAGCGCATCCCCGGCCTGGACAAGGTGACGCTCACGCAGACGGCCCCGGGGCGCTTCGCGCTGAAGGGCAAGGCGGAGCCGGATGCACCGAAGGCGGAGCCTCGACTCAAGGGCGTGTTGCGCCTGGGGACCGAGGCCACGGGCTATCAGGCGCTGGAAGTCGACGTGCCGATGGCGCCCTTCGTGGCCGCCGTGGGTGCGGCGCCGACGCCTGTCGTGGCGAAGGCGCCCTCCATCAAGGACTCGCTCGCGGCGGTGAAGCCGGTGGCGAGCGCCGCGACGGCCGCGCCCCCGGAGTCGTCGATGGGGCTGGGCATGGCGCTCTTGTTCGCGTTCCTGGGCGGTGCGCTGCTCAACCTGATGCCGTGCGTGTTCCCCGTGCTGGCGCTCAAGGCGTATGGCTTCACGCGCATGGTGCGCCAGGAGCAGGGCCGGGTGGGCGCGCACGCGGCGGCGTACGCGGGCGGAATCGTCGCCAGCATGCTAGCGCTCGCGGGCGCGGTGCTGGCGGTGCGCGCGGGCGGCGCGGGTGTGGGCTGGGGCTTCCAGTTCCAGGAGCCGCTCTTCGTCGCGGCGGTGAGCGCGGTGCTGGTGGCGTTCGCCCTCAACCTTTTTGGTGTCTTCAACGTGGGCCTGGATGGCACCGCGCTCGCGGGCAAGGTGGACCAGAGCCACGGACTGCTTCACAGCGCGGGCGAGGGCGTGCTCGCGGTGGTGCTGGCGACTCCGTGCTCGGCGCCGCTGCTCGGCACGGCGGTGGGCTTCGCCTTCGCGGCGGGCCCGCTCACGGTGCTCGCCGTCTTCACCGCGCTGGGCCTGGGCCTGGCGCTGCCCTTCTGTCTGCTGGTGCTGGTGCCGGGGCTTGCGCAGAAGCTGCCGAAGCCGGGCGCGTGGATGGAGCGCTTCAAGCAGGTGCTGGGCTTCGCGCTCCTGGGCACCACGGTGTGGCTCGTCTGGGTGATGGGGGGGCTTGCCGGCGTGGACGGCATGGCGCGGCTGTTGGCCTTCCTCGTCGCGGTGGGCCTGGGCACGTGGGTGTATGGCCAGTCGCAGCTCCAGGAGGGCGGGCGCCGGTGGGGCACGCTGGCGGTGGCGGCGCTGGTGCTGGTGGGCTCGGGCGTGGCGGCGCTGCGCTTCGAGGAGGCGGCCCCGGCGGCGCGCGCGTCAACCACGGTGGGGCAGGCGCAGCCTTGGAGCGACGAGGCGGTGGCCTCCGCGCTGGCGGCGGGGCAGCCGGTGTTCATCGACTTCACCGCGGACTGGTGCCTCACCTGCAAGTTCAACGAGCGCACCGTGCTGGCTCGCGAGGAGGTGCGCGCGGCCTTCACGGAGCACCAGGTGGCGTTCTTCGTGGCGGACTGGACGCGCCGCGATGCGCGCATCACCGCGCGGCTGGCGGACCATGGCCGCGCGGGCGTGCCCATGTACCTGGTGCTGAGCCCCGGCGCGCCGGACAAGCCGGAGGTGTTGCAGGAGTTGTTGACGGTGGATGCGGTGGTGGACTCGGTGAAGCGTGCGTCGGAGTGCTCACCGCTGCGCCGGCAGGACGGCTCGAAGGTCCTCTGCGCCGCTGGATTCCCTCGGCCTTGAAACGCAGTCATCCGCAGTCAAGCAGTGCCCAATCAGGAGGAATGCCATGAAGCAGGTCTTCACCGCTCTCGCGCTCGGTTCGGTACTCGTGGGTGTCCCCGCTTTCGCGGACGCGGAGGTCGGCAAGCCGGCCCCGGCCTTCACGCTGAAGGACGAGGCGGGCAAGGAGCATTCGCTGTCGCAGTACAAGGGCAAGGTGGTGGTGCTGGAGTGGACCAACCCCGAGTGCCCCTTCGTGAAGCGCCACTATGAGGCGGACACGATGGCCAACACCTTGAAGGGCTTCGACGCCAAGAAGGTGGTGTGGCTGGCGGTGGACTCGACGGCGCACAACACGCCGGAGAAGTCCGCCACGTGGAAGAAGACGGAGGGCTTCACGTACCCCGTGCTCCAGGACGCCAGCGGCGCGACGGGCAAGACGTACGGCGCCAAGACGACGCCGCACATGTACATCATCGACGCGGAGGGTGTGGTCCGCTACGCGGGCGCCATCGACGATGACCCGCGCGGCAAGAGCGACAAGAAGGTCAACCACGTGCAGACGACCGTGGACGCGGTGCTCAACGGCAAGCCCGTTCCCGCCGCCACCACCACGCCGTACGGCTGCTCGGTGAAGTACAAGAGCTAGTGCGCACGACGGACGCACCCATGCGGTGACAAGGGCTCTCTTCCCATCGGGAAGGGGGCCCTTCGTGCTTCTGGAGTCGCGCGCCCGCGCGCGGGTAGCAGCACGGTGGAAGGACCGCAAAGTCCACGGGCCGGGGAGCAAGCATGTCCGGAGAGGAGGTTCCTGACATGGATTGCAACTTGATGACCGTGGCAATGAAGGTGCGAACCTGCCCGGGACCGCCGGGGGACGGAGCAGGGGGCGTCGCGCCGTGTCCTGTGGCCAGACGTGTCTCGACTCCTTCTCCCGGTATGGAGAGACATCGTGATGCGGAAACAGCACTTCCTGGCTCGGCGTTTCTGGATGGGCGCGCTGGCCCTGGTCGCGACGTTGGGTGTCGGGTGCGACGCGCCGGAGGCGCCCGCGCCCGCGATGGTCCTGGGCGAAGACTTCGTCGAAGTCCCTCGCGAGCTCACGTCCGAGCAGCACACGCAGGTGACGCAGAAGCTCGACGGCGTGGTGGACGCGACGGGGCGGACGTTCTACCTCGCCATCCGAAAGAGCGAGCTGAAGCAGCGCTGGTTCCTGTCCGCCACGCTTCGACAGCTCAACTTCGACCCGGAGTACTACGGCCTCCCCGCGAATCTCATTCCCCGCGTGATTCGCTTCCAGGAGCAGAACGGCAAGCTCTACGCCTTCGACGCCCGCGACGGGTTGACGCGCAACGACATCTTCAAGCCGGACTCGTTGGTGGATGCGTATCCCATCGTCACGGACCACGCCCCGTTCAACCGCTTGCCAGGCTCGGACCAGTACGTGCTCATCGACCCGGCGGCGGGGCTCAACCGTGTCGGCATCCTCGGAGACCACTGGTATGCGCCCGGGGCCATCGACTTCCGGATGGAGCTGCTCTTCTCCCAGCGCTTTCGGCGTCTCTCGGACGGCGTCCAGTACGAACAGGTCTTCACGGGCTTCACGGACGTCTTCGACGACCGGAGCGACTCCCTGGAGCGCAACGGCTTTCGCGCCTCGGGCACGCTGGCCATGGCGCTGCGCAAGTACAAGGAAGGTGAGGGCTTCACGGAGATGCCAGCACCGGAGCCGCGGCACTACTTCCGCAGCGAGGGCCGCTTCATCCCCAACACGGGCGAGCTGGCGTTGAATGCCATCAAGTGGAACATCCGGCCGGGGATGAAACCCATCCGCTTCTACATCACCCCCAACTTCCTGGAACTGAACGAGGACCCCCGCTACCGGGGTGCGGACGTGGTGGGCGCCGTGAAGCGAGGCATCGAGGGTTGGAACGCGGCGTTCGGCTTCAAGGTCTTCGAGGCCGTGCTGGGTGACAGCAGCATGGACATCGGAGAGGACGACAAGAACTTCGCTGTCCTCGACCCGAAGGTCCACGCCCATCTGGCCATCGCTGACTTCAGCTCGAATCCCAATACGGGCGAGGTCCGCCGGGCCACCGTCATGATCAGCGCCGCCATGATTCACGATGCCGAGGCCTTCTTCGCGGGAGAGCTGACGGCTTTCTCCTCGGCCAGCGCGCGTGACGAGAACCCGAGGCCCAGGCTGTACTGGGTCGGGCTCACCCGCGAGCCCTCCTGTGAGCTGGACGCGGCGTCCCTCCCATCGGGCTTCTCCGCCCGACTGTCGTCAGAGGAGGACCGCTCCGAAGGACCCGCCCTCACCGTGAAGCAGAAGGTGGAGCGCTACCTCACCTACATCATGCTGCACGAGGTCGGTCACACGCTGGGCCTGCGACACAACTTCAATGGGTCGCGCGTGTACGACGGCACGCCCCAAACGCCGCGTTCGAGCACCGTCATGGACTACTCCGCCATGCCCGACACCCTTCACGTGCAGGCGCCCGGCACGTACGACGTGGCGGCGGTGCGCTACCTCTATGGACTGTCCACGGCGCTGCCCACGGACCTGTTCTGTACGGACAGTGACGTCCTGGCCTGGGCGGAGCCTGCTTGTGTCCACTACGACCGCTATGACGACCCGTTGACGCGTTTTCATCTGCCCAACATGCGGACCCTGGCGGAGCAGGTGCTGCGTGGCGCGCCCGTCGGCGTCGATTTCCGCGCGAGCCTCCAGGCGCTGGACTCCTTCGTCAGGGGCGGGGACGCGAGCGGACAGGCCCAGGCCTACGACGTCCTCATGCAGCAGGTGCGGCCACCCCTCCAGATTCCCTCGGGCGAAGGTGCGGCGTACGCGGTCCGTGCCAATGACCTGGCCCGCCGCATCCTCAGCTTCCTCTATCTGGACACACGCGTCGGGCAGCCCCATGCGGTGAAGCCGCCGCCGACCACCCCTGCGTATACGCAGGCCCTGCTCGCGGACGTGCGCGGCATCCTGCTGAACGTGGATGGGGTGCGCACCTTCCCCGTGCGCCGGGTCATGGTGAATCTCCTGAAGGCGCACCAGACGCTCGCGGCCTATGGCGTGTTGCAGGAGGTGCACACGGAGCTGACGGCGCGTCTGCCCACGCTCAGCGGTGAGGAGCGACTGGGAACGATGGAGCTGCTGGGCCGCATCGAAGTGGCCCGCTCGCCCTACTTCCGCTGACTCCGGAACTGAAGACCCGGGCGTGAGCCTGGAGGCGCGGTGGAGCGCGGGCTCGGTCTCGAGGGCTCGCGCTTCACCCGGCCGACATCCCGGGGCAACAGCAGGAACGAGCACAGCGCGCCCAGCACGCACAGGCCCGCGGACACCCACAGCGCTTCACGTGTCCCCGCGAGGAACGCGTCCCCCGTCTTGTTCGCGAGTCCTCCCAGGAGCGGCAGCAGTGCCACCGCCAGGAGTCCGGCGATTCGCGCCACGGCGTTGTTCACCCCCGAGGCGATGCCCGCGTGCCGGTCCTCCACCGCGCCGAGCACCACCGCCGTCAGCGGCCCCACCGTGAGACTCAACCCCAGGCCCAGCACGAGCACCCCCGGCAGCACCGTGCCCACGTAGCTTCCATCCCGGTGGATGAGCGTGAGCAGCGCCATGCCCACGCCCGCCAGCAGCGGCCCCGCCGTCATCAAGGGCCGTGCGCCGATGCGTCCCGCGAGCCTCCCCACCACCGGTGAGAACAACAGCAGCATCACGGTGATGGGCAGCAACGACGCTCCCGCCGCGAGCGCCGAGTACCCGAGCTGTTGTTGCAGCGCGAGGATGAGCAGGAAGCCCACGCCGCCCAGCGCGAAGTACACCGTCAGCGTCGTGAGGTTGGCACCAGAGAAGGTCCGCGAACGGAACAGCCCCAACGGCAACATCGGGTTTCGCGCGCGCGACTCGATGACGAGGAAGGCGGCCAGCATCGCCGCGCCGAACACCGCGGCGAGCACGGGGGCCACGGACCAGCCATGCGCGGGCCCTTCGATGAGCGCGTAGATGACGCCGCCGAGCCCCAGCGCGGCCGTCACCGAACCGGCGAGGTCCAGCTTGCGCGCATCCCCCGTGGGCCGGTCGTCCGGAACGTGGCGCAGCGTGGCCCAGGCGGTGAGCGCCGCCAGGGGAAGATTCAGGAAGAACACCAGCCGCCAGGAGGCCACGTCCACCAGCCAGCCTCCCAGCAGCGGCCCCAGCGCGGTGGTGACGCCGGACAGGCCCGCCCATGCGGCCACCGCGCGCTGTCGGTCCGCTTCGGGGAACGAGGTCCGCAAGAGCGCCAGGCTCGCGGGCACCAGCAGCGCCGCGCCCATGCCCTGCGCGGCGCGGAAGAGGGCGAGCGTCCAGGCGTTCGGCGCCAGGCCGCACAGCACGGACATGGCGGTGAAGCCCACCACGCCCAGCAAGAAGACGCGGCGCTGTCCCCAGGCATCACCGAGCGCGCCGCCGGTGAGCACCAGCGAACCGAGGGTGAGCAGGTAGGCGTCCACGGCCCACTGGAGGCCCGTCAGCCCCGTGTTGAGCTCTCGGCCCAGCGCGGGCAGCGCCACGTTGACGGCGGTGGAGTCGAGGAAGGCCATGCCACTGCCGAGCACGCTCGCGAGCAGCACGCCGCGTCCCCGCGCACTGGCATAGGAAACGGACGCGCCGCCGGAAGAAGTGTCGGAAGGCATACGGCTCAACCGTGGGACGTGCGCCTCCGTCGCGCCACTCCTCGCGGTCCACGAGTGTCGGCCACCCTGGTGGCGAGAGCCTGACCGCATGGCCGCCCGGCATGTGGATGCGCGGGGCCTTCGTGCACACCCTGTCCGCGGGCGACGGGTTATCAGGGAGGCGAACGATGGCGACCGAGTGCAAGCACATCAAGCAGGCGGGGAACCCCGAGGCGAGGACCGACGGCTGCGAGGAGTGTCTGAAGATGGGGGCCCAGTGGGTCCACCTCCGGCGCTGCCTGGAGTGCGGTCACGTCGGGTGCTGCGACTCGTCGCAGCACAAGCACGCGACGAAGCACTTCCATCAGACGAAGCACCCCGTCATCCAGTCGTTCGAGCCGGGTGAGACGTGGGTGTGGTGCTTCGAGGATCGGCTCCTGCTGGACGACAGACCGGAGCAAGGTGGCTCGGCTCGCGTCTAGGGACGGGGCGAGTCCTCCGGGGGCGGGCTCACGGGAAACGTGAGCTCGATATCCTGGTCGTTGCCCTCGCCACCACCCACGCCGTCGGAGCCCAGGCTGCGCAACTCCACCCACGCACCGCGAAGCGTGTACTGGTAGGGGTTGACCCAAGGGTCGAGGGGCAGTTCATCGAGTACCCCATGGTCCACGAGGAGTTGGAGCCCTTCGGCATGCGTGGGCAACTGGCCCGTCTTGCGCTGGTAGAGGCGCACGGCGCTCTTGATGTTCTTCAAGTCGAGCTCGGCCCGACTGTGTCTCGACTCGCCCCAACATTCGGAGAGCACTATCCAGAAGAAGAGTGGCAGCACGAAGGCCGCCACCCCCGCCAAGAAAAGCAGCAGGAGGGGAAGGACCTGTCGGAGCGAGTGGCGCAGCGTGCGGCGTGGAAGCGTTTCATTCATGGCGGCTCGTGACTCTTCAAGCCGCGTGCCTGCCTGGTCTCCGGAGTGGAGTCTCGCCGCGCGTCTCACGGGCGACTGTCACTCCGTCACGGGCTCTTGTGGGCCCGGGTCGAAATGACAGCGCGTCCGTGGCTCCGGGCCGCATGCACCCGGAGCCACGTCCCGCTCACGCCGCCACGGGCTCGATGCGGGGGCGCGTGCGCGCGGAGACCTGCTTGCGCCGTCCCTTGCGCAACACGTCCAGCGACACCTCTTCATCGGTGGCCAGGGCCATCAGCCGCTGGAGGTCATCCACGCTGCCCACGGCGCGACGGTTGATGGCCAAGAGCAGGTCCTCCGGCTGGAGCCCCGCGTCGTCCGCGGGCGTCCCGTCCTGCACCCGGAGGATTCGCACCGCGCGGGGCTGCCCCGTGTCGCGGGCATGCTCCGGCGTCAGGTCCACCGCCACCGCCGCGATGCCGAGGAAGCGCCGCTCCACCTTCCCCCGCTGGATGAGCAGGCTGGCCACCCACGCCGCCGTGGTGGCGCTCACCGCGAAGCCGATGCCCTGCGCGTACGGCAGCACCAGCGTGTTGAGCCCCACCACCTCGCCTCGCGTGTTGATGAGCGGCCCGCCGGAGTTGCCCGGGTTGATGGCCGCGTCTGTCTGGAGCATGCCCTCCAGGATGACGCCGTCAGGCAGCGTGACGCTGCGATTGACGGCGCTCACGACCCCGAGCGCCACCGACTGCTCCAGCCGGAAGGGATTGCCAATCGCCATCACCAACTGCCCCACGCGCACCGTCTCCGGCGCGGCCAGGGGCAGCGTGGGGAAGTCGCCGCCCTCCGCTCGCACCACCGCGAGGTCCGTGGGCGCGTCCCCGCCCACCAGCGAGCCGCGCAGCTCCTCGCCGTTGGACAGCTGCACCGTCAGCTTGCGAGAGCCCCGCATGACGACGTGGCGGTTGGTGAGGACATAGCCGTCCGGCGTGAGGAAGAGACCGGTGCCGTGGCCCCTGGCGTGCTCCACGCCCACCACCGCGGGCGAGGCGCGCGACACGAGCGTCTCCAGGTCGTCCGAGAACTGTTGCAGCAACTTCATCGCGTCACCCCTCTCCTCACGAACGCTTGCCGATGGTGATGGGCACTTCACGCACCTCGCCGGCTCGCAGCACGCGCGCCGGCACGGAGGTGCCCACCTTCTCGTCGCCCAGGTAGCCGAGCAGGTCCTCCACGCCGTGCAGCGCCTGGCCTCCCAGGCTCACCAGCACGTCCCCGAGCAACAGTCCGGCCCGGTGCGCGGGCCCGTCCGGGTCCACGGAGAGGAAGATGAGCCCCGCCTCCGCGCCCGCCGCCGCCCACTGGTGCTGGGGCAGCTTCACGGGATACGCCCCCACGCCCAGGTAGCCGCGCCGGATGCCTCCGTGCTCGCGCAGCGACGCCGTCACCCGCGTCAGCGTGTCATGCGGAATGACGACGGCCGCGGTGCGTGAGAACGCCGCGGTGAGCAGCCCGACGAAGCGCCCCTCCACGTCCACCAGCGCGCCTCCAGAGAAGCCCGGCGGCAGGTCCGCGTCCGTCTCGAGATAACGGTCCACGCGCCCGCCCGCGTGGGTGCGCCAGCCCTCTCCATGTGTGCTCACCATGCCGAGCGTGGCGCGCGCCGTGCGTCCCGGCCGCGCCACCGTGACGACGAGGTTGCCCACCTTCACGGCGTCCAAGGGCGCGAGCGCGAGCGGGGAGAGCTTCGCCGCGTCGATTTTGAGCAGCGCCACGTCCGTGCTGGCATCGCGGCCGATGAGCTCGGCGGACACGGTGCCGCCGTCGGGCAGGCCTACTTGCAGGGAGCCCTCGTGCTCGACGGCGTGGCTGGTGGTGACGATGTGGCCCTCGGCACTCCAGACGACACCAGTGGCGCCGCGCCGTCGTCGAGCGTCCACGCGGACGATGCTCGGCGAGGCCCGCTCGACGAGGGAGGCGAGAGACTGGGAGAGGGCGGGAAGAAAGTCGGTGGACATGGCGTGTTCCTTTCGAGGCGGAAGGTAAAAGCCTCGAAGGCGCGCCACATCGGCGAACCAGGCAGGGTGTGCACCTGCCCGTTCAGGCAGGTGGCCCCTCCTTTCGGGGAGCTCCCGGGCTACTTCTCGATGACGACGTGGATGGGAGGAGAGACGCCGCCGCCGGGTCCGAGCGTCTCCAGCGTGACGTCCACCCCTCCGGGAGTCTCGAGCGCTTCCGCGGGGAGGGTCGCCTCGTGGTGCGCCACGTGGTCATCCCAGGTGAGCACGGGCTCGAGGCTCGAACGGAACTCCTTCCATCGCAGCACCGTGGCGGAGTGGATGCCCTGCCCCTTGATTCGGAGTGTCAACGCGGGCGCACCACTCGGAACGCTCAAGGGCTCCACGTGGGTCAGCAGCGGCGCGGGTCGCTCGGAGACCACGTTGAGCAGCGCGGGCAGTGACACTCCACCGCCTTCCGCGACACGAGACACCGTCAGCGAATGGATTCCCACCTGCTCCAGTTCCGTGCCCGCCAGCCGTGTCATCCCCCCTGGAACGGAGCCGACGCTGTAGCTCCGGGTCAGTGGTAGTGACTGACCGCTCCAGTCCAGGGTGACCTGAGCGTTTTTCAGGGAGCTGCGGAACCAGAAGAAGTTCTCTCCCAGAACGACGAAGCGCCGTTGCTGGGCGCCGGCCCACTCTCCCTGGGAGATGACACCCGGCGCCAACCCTCGGAGGTTCGGTGTGAGCGCGCCCTGGACTCTCAAATAGGCGGGGGAGCTCAATCCGTGTCCCGGGGTGAAAGTCCGTAGCTCGTAGACCCGCGGGGTCGCGACCTCCTCCTCGCTCAAGAGCAGGCTCGAAGGGCCGCTGAAGGCGTGCGCCACGCCATTCACGAAGAGGTCCGAGGCCTGGACGATGTTCCCCATGACACGTGTCCAGGCGCCCACGTCGCGCTCGAAGTCGTGGCTCACGCCCACATCCACCACATCAGGGAACACGTGGAGCGTGGGCTCCCCCTCCGCGGTGAGGACGAAGAACCACTCCAGGCTCTCGCCGCCTCCGGGGCCCGGGTTGAACACCGTCACCCGGCCGACGCCAGGTTGAGCCACCAGTTCGGCGGGGACATCCACCGACAAGATGGGTCGGTCGCCAGGGCCCGCCATGCAGCCGCCCCAGGTCTCGCACGGCCACTGGGCTGGCAGCGGTTGACCGTTCCACCGGACGACCGAGAGGGGACTGAAGCCCTGTCCCTGGATGCGCAGAGCCAGGACGCCACCGCCGGCGGGGGCGGATGTCCGCGCACCGCTCGAGACGTCGTGGATGACGGGCACGGGTTGTTCCTCATGCACCACGAGCAGCAGGGGTAGGGTGGTGCCTCCTCCTGGCGAGGGCGTGCTCACGGTGACGGTGCGCACGCCCTTCGTCGTCAGGTCCGCGGTTTGGAGCGGAGTGGACAGCCTCGATGCGCTGTGGAGGCGGGTGGTGCGCTCCTGTCCGTCCAGCAGGATGACGGACTGGGGCGTGAAGCCGGCACCGTCGACGAAGAGAAGACCCGGTGCATCTCCGACGGACAGCAGCGAGGGCATCAGCGAGTGGGCGATGGGCGCGGGGGCCTGGGCGAGCACCTGGACGAAGAGGGGTGATGACACGGCGCCGTCGAACGTGCGCGTCAGCGTCACGGGGATAGTGCCGGACTGGGTCAGCAGCGCGGTGGGGACGGTGAACTCCCAGACATCCTCCGAGTCAGGGCTGGAGAGCTGCTCCAGGCGGTGGCTGTTCCAGTGGACGACCTGCGCCCTGAAGAGCCCCAGCCCTTCGCCCTTGAGCTGGAAGGTGACATCCCCCGAGCCCGCGAGGACCCAGGCCGGGGATACGGCATGCAGCACAGGCTCGGCCTTCACGGGGAGGGCGTAGCTGGAGGACGTTTTGCCTCCGTCGGGGTCGGGCGTCTCCAGCGTCAACTGGACGGTGCCGGCTTGCATCCGAGCGGTGCGGGGAATCCAAGCCTGGACCCGCTTCCTGCCGTCGTAGGTCGTGGTGTCCAGGACGGTGCCATTCCACTTCAGCACCGTGTTGGAGCGCATCTGGAGGCCGCTGACGATGATGCGCTCGAAGGTGGCGCTGCCCGCGTTGCCATGGTGCAGGTCCGTGGCGTTCAGCGAGGACGGCCACACGCCCGTGATTTCCGGGGTGGGGCTCGTCACCGTCAAGGGCAGGGGCTGCGTGGTGGCTGTGCGTGGGTGCGGGACCTGGATGACGAGCTGGTCTTGTGTCGCCAGGGCCTTCAGGGCCGACGGTGGAAGTCGGAAGCTCCCTTCGCGGGAGCTGGTCAGCGTCAACGGATAGGACGTGTCGCGGAAGATGGCCTGGCTGCCATGCACGAGGTTCTTCCCTGTCACGGTGATTTGAACGGCGTCCGCGGGCTCCGAGGGCAGGGAGTCTGGAGTCACGGAGGTCAGCTCGGGCGCCGGCACGGTGAACGGGATGCGAGCGGACCGGGCGCCTCCCCTGTAATCGGGGTCGCCTCGGGCAACCCGCACGTCGAAGAAGAGGTCCGTCGCGGCGGTGACGGACCAGGACGGAACCACGGCTCGCAGCTCCGTGGCGCTCACGAACTGGGTCGTCAGGCGCTGGTCGTTCAGGAACACGTCACTGAACCGGGCGAAGCCGACGCCGAGCACCTGCATGCTCATCTCGGAGCCCTCCACGTTCGACACGACCACCTCTCCCAGGGTGACGAAGGGCAGCTCCACCTCCGCGTCCGCGGGAAGGGAGCCTGCGTCGGGCTCCTCGACAGGTGCCGGGTGGCGCTTGAGGCCGGGTCCACAGGCACAGCAGAGGACCCACAGCAGACACAGCCACCCTCGTGTCACGTCTTGTCGCATCCGGATGATTCCTCTCGGAGGGAGCGCCCCCAGCAGGCACAGTCCTCCGCCCAGCAGCTCACGGCGCATCCGGATGCTTCCTTTCCCCGTTCATGGGCAGGAGACACCCGAGGGCTTTTTCTTGCGCAATTTCACGCGGGCCGCCCGTCCGGCCCCGCCGCGCACACGCCGTTCTTTCGAGCGCCCGGCGTGTGCGGAGGGGCTCAGGGCGTCAGGGCTCCGTTGGTGATGACGAGGTCGTCCAGATAGCCCCGGTAGTCGCCGGTGCCCGCGGGCCTGTCATAGCTGACCAGGATGCGGTCCACCGTCTTCCCGTTCAGCCACTGCCCCACGTTGCTCTGGATGCGCGTCCAGGTGTTGAGCGGAATCGCTCCGCCGTGGCCCGCGTGGGCGTGCAGGCTGAACCCGTTGGAGTCGGTGGCGCCGCTGTCTCGCAGCGTTGTCCCGTCCGTGCAGACGAAGTCCACGGCGACATAGCGGCCGTGGTCCTGCTGCGGGTGAAGCCAGTAGCTGAGCTTCGTCGTGGCGGTGATGGGGATGTTCACGTCGAACACGCGCGCGTTCGCATAGGACACCGTCGCGCTGGTGTCCTTGCCCGAGTACATCAGCGCAGCGAGCCCCGTGTGCGGCGACTCCTGGCGCGGCGAGCACTCCACCTGCGTCGCCCACGTCTGGGCCACGACGTTCTGGCTCGCCTCCACCGAGTCCAGCCACGTGGGCTGCGGGTCCGTGCTCTCGAAGCCGGACTGGAACAGCACGCCGCCCGCGGGGGCGGGAGGGATTTCGAAGGAGACCACGTGGTAGGGCGGCACGCTGTAGGTGAAGGCGGAGCCCGTGAAGGGGACCGGGGTGTACGCGGTGGGGTTCGCCGTGGTCGCCGCGTTGACGACGCGGACCTTCACGGTGCCCGTGGCGCTGCCGTGGTTGGCCAGGGAGACGGTGACGTCATACGTGTTGCCCACCGTGTCCTTGTTCACCACGGTGAGGAACGTCGTTCCCGTCGCGGTGTCGCGGCTGG
Source organism: Myxococcus sp. CA039A (assembly GCF_013336645.1). NCBI lineage: Bacteria > Pseudomonadati > Myxococcota > Myxococcia > Myxococcales > Myxococcaceae > Myxococcus > Myxococcus sp. CA039A. Next base: position 25,840 of record NZ_JABUMQ010000027.1, read on the forward strand.
CGAGGGCCTCCAGATTGGCCGTGCCGCCCGTCGTCGTCAGCCGCTGGTTGCCCGTGTAGTTGCCGAAGAGGAACAGCGTGAAGTACGGCTTGTAGGGCGTGAAGTCCGTGTTGGTGAGCAGGCCGAGGTGGTTCTTGTCGTTCTCGGAGAGGTTGTAGAGGGTGAAGAGGTCGACTCCGCCCTTCATCGCGTTGATGAGGGCGCTGGCCGTCCACGTCGCGTTGAACTCGCTGTGGTACTTCGGGTTGAAGGCCGCGAAGTCACCCTGGGCCACGTTGTACTCGGTGATGGCCGCGCCGTACTTCTTGCCCGAGGGGCCGGTGAGCACGCCGTTGAGGCCGCCGTTCTTCACCTTGATGACGTCGTCCTGGTAGTGGGGCTTCGTCCAGGCCATCCGGTCCGCGTCCGTCTTGGAGGTGTCGTCGGCCCAGGGGCCGTAGTTGTGCCAGCTCAGGAGGTCCAGGTTCGCCTCCAGGTTCTTGGCCGCGTTGGACAGCCAGCTCTCGGTGGGGCCCTTGTCCAAATCTCCGGAGTGCGAGTCCACGGGGCCGATGAGCTTGAGCGTCGGGTCCTTGGCGCGCATGGCCGTCGCGACGGTGGAGTAGAAGGTGTTGTAGTCCGCCATGGAGGCGAAGTGGCCGTCGCCTTCAATCGTCGGCTCGTTCCACATCTCGAAGTAGCGGACGGACTTCGCGGTGCCCAGCACCTTGTCCACGTTGTAGCGCTGGACGAGGCCCGCCATGAAGTGGCCGTACTCGGCCCAGTCGGCGGAGAGGATGACCTTGGTGGGGCTGAACGTCTTGGTGACGCCCGCGGGGAAGCCACACACGACGATGAGGGGTTCGGCGCCCGCGTCCCAGATGGTGTTGAGCAGCGCGTCGAGCGTCGTCCAGTTCCAGGTGTCGTGTGCCGGGTAGACGTCGCTGTTGTTGTACAGCCCCCACTGGGTGAGTCCCACGCGGACGATTTTCACCTTCGCGTCGGTGATGCGCTGGCGGAGCGCCGCGTTGCCGGGCCAGTGCGCGATGTGCTTGTCCGGCGCTCCGACACCCCAGGAGTACGGGCTGATGGGGCCGGCGTTGGACGCGGAGTCGAGAGTCACGGTGGTGGCCAGGGCCGCGCGTGCGACGCCCGGGGGTTCTGGAGGGGAGTGCTCGGGGGCGGTGTTTCCGCAGGCGCTCAGCAGCGCGAGGCAGAGGCCGCCGATGAAGGGCTTGAGGGAGAGGCAGGGGTGTGGTGACAAGGGGTTCCTCCGGATGTCTGACTTGATGCCGCGTTCAGGTCCGGCGTGAAGCTAGAAGTCGACTCCGTGAGGCGCAACGCGAAATGCCGCCAGGTCTGTCTTTGACGGTGGCGCTGCGGAATTCGCGCGAGGATGTTTCACCGTGCTGATGGTGGGGCGGTCCGGTTCGGCCCGGACCGGAATGGGTCAGCGTGTTGGCAGCTCGCGGAAGGTCATGCCGACGAGCCCGAGGCGGTGTACGGCGTTCATGAACTGCTCGGTGCCGATGATCATCGTGGCGAAGTTGCCCACGCGGAAGAGGTCGAGGTCCTGAGGGAGGCCGCGTCCAGGATGGGTTCGTCGGGGCGCGTGAGGTCGAGCCGGCCACATGTCTGGCACGGTGGAGGCGTGTCCGAGGGGATGCAGTCCGGGTGAAGCTGGCCGAGCGGCTCAAGTTGAGGCTCAAGCAACTCCGGCGGGTTCTTCTTACGGAATCGCAGCTCCGTGCGGGCACCGAGCAAGCCTCGCACGCCCGCAGCCTGAAGTCGTTCGAGCGTTTCCCGGCGCATCAGCAGCATGGAATCTCCCAACCATGTGAAGGGACCAAACTCTCCAAAGGCACGTCCCACCAACGGTCCGAAGGTCGTTCCAGGCGGCAGTGCCGCACCGAGGGGTGCCAAGGGTCGCACCAACTCGCGCAGGCGTATGAACTCAGAGAAGGACTCAAGTCTGGCCTTCACGAACTCATCGACCTCAGGCAGTTGTGACAGGTCGACACAAGGGTAGTTGCGACCCGAGCCGGCGCCAGGTGGCGCCACAGGCGGGGCAGCTCAATCCGGGCAGTCCCCACTTGTGGGCGGCTTCGAACTCTCCATCGAACGTTGTTTCCGACCTGTCTTCACGTATCCAGAAGAACCGTGTCCTCGGTTTCTACTCACCAGGATGGGCACATCGAGTTGAGCAGTGAAGGCCAGAGTGCGTTAGGGATTCGCATGGACCGCGAAGGCTATCAGGTCTTGGTCACCGAGCTGGCGTCCTACTCGCTGGGTGATGCGGAAGTCGTGAGCAGTGCTCCTCCGGGGCCGAAGCCCAGCGTGAGGCAGAGGATGCGACGGTGCTTGTGCTTTCGGAGCTCCAGGCGCGCCGCCTCGGCCGCGAGCTCCGCGTCGTTGAGCACGAGCACCTCTCCGCCACCCGGCAGGGCTGCTTCCTCCAGGATGTCGGTCACCAACGATGCATGCCCTTCCCAACCATAAGTGCAGCCTCCCGGAACGAGAGCCTCATCCAGGGGACAGGGAAGCGCGAGACACACGCCCTCCACGGCCAGGTGACCGAGGTTTCGTGTACAGGCCCGCAGCGCGTTGGCGATGAAGTGCACCGCCGCGACGATGTGGTGCCCATCCGTGGGGCGAGGCATCCCGATGAATAGGCGGGGCAGCGTGTGGAGGTCCCGCTCGAAGACACGTTGGACTCCAGGGCGCGCGCACTTGATGCTCGTCTGGCCCACGTCGAGCACCAGCGGCGTTCGCGCCGCCACAAGCGCGAAGCCCGCGTACGCGGGCGCGAAGCGCGGCGACTCCGAGACATACACTGGACACCCGAGCGCGGCAGTGGCCTTCTCCACCCCCACCTCGAAACCCTCCAGGCAGGCCAGTCCTCCACTCAACCACACCGCATCCACGGAATGCCGATGCACCAATTGTTCAAGTGCGCTCGTGAGCGCTGGAAACAGTTGCTCCGCGAGCTGGTCCTCTGGCACCCCCGCGCGTCGGTCGGCCTCCACTCGCGGCGCGCCAATCAACTCCCACAACTCGCGTCCGAACACTGGGAGGTTCCACACCTCCAGCGGTGTCACTCTCTCCGCGTGGTAACGACGGGCCGTCCACCTTCGCGGCGCGGAACTCACGCGACGAGCCCGGCGATTCGCTCCGCTGCATCCTTCGCGCCGTCTCGGGATTGATACGACTCCGAGATGGCCGCCACCTTCGCGCGCAACGGCGTTCCCGGCTCCAGGAGCTGGCGAAGCGCGGCGCGACAGTCCTCCACCGTCAACGTGTCCAGCTCCCGCGTGAGTCCCGCCCCCGAGGCTCGGAGGAAGTGCGCCTGGATGGGCTGGTCATTGCAAACAGGCAACAGCAGCAGCGGCACGCCCGCCGTCAGTGCTTCCATCACGGAGTTGGCGCCTCCATGCGAGACAAAGACAGACGCCCGCGGAAGGAGCTGCCGCTGCGGCGTATAGGGCACCGCCACCACGTCCCCTGGCAACGAGCGCGAGAAGTCCGTGTCCGCCAGCTCACCCGCGCTCAACACCACCGTGACACCCAGCGGCGCGGCGGCTTCCGCGATGGTGTGGAACAGCGTGGGCTGCCATGAAATCTGACTGCCGAAGGACACGTACACCACGGGCTTCGAACCCAATCGCTCCCACGGGAAATCCACCTCGTCTCCCCGAGGCTCGGGTGGAATCGACGGGCCCACCAGCCGCCCGGCGGGAGGAAGGTCCACCTCCGGTCCGAGGAACGCCTCCGTGGCGAAGAGGATGTTGAGGTGGGGCGAGAGGGCCTCGCAGTTGCGGAAGCTCGCCACGAAGCCATGTCGTGCGAACAGCTCCGCGCGCTCCTTCGCCAGGGCTCGCACGTTGCGGCGCAGCCCGTAGTCCTCCATGGGCTCCAGCAGCGAGAGCGCGGAGGACACTCCGGCCCACGGTATCCGCTCCTGATGCGCGGCCAGCACCGCCGCATACTGCATCCCATCCAGCGCCATGACGTCCGGACGGAAGCGACGCACCACCTCGCGCACGGGCTCGATGAGCGCGGGCACCGCATCCAGCAACAGGCCGCGAATCCACTTCCCCAGGGCCACCTCGTCACGCACCAGCCGGGCCAGCGCCTCGCCGCCCGTTTCAATGGTGGGAGCATCCCTCGCCGAGTGGGGCAGGTGCAGCACCTCCACGCCGAGCTTCGCGAGCTGAGGCGCGGGCTCGGGGATGCAGAGCCAGCCCACGGTGTGGCCCAGGCGGCGCAGCCACTGCGCGACGCCCATCATCGGGTTGATGTGGCCCTTCTCAGGCGAGGTCGCAATCAGGATTCGGGACATGGGGAGCCGTTCGCTGCGTGCGCGTGGAGCATGGCGAGGGAGCACAGCCGCATCAACAGGCGATCCACGCCATCCGCCTCCGGAGCCTCGGGCTCCATTCGCGTGTAGCGCTCCAGGAGCGTGAGCACGGCCTTCGGGTCGATGACCGCCAGCGGCTCCAGTCGCGAGGCCGACAGCCAGGCGCGGTACAGCTCCAGCCACCGGGTACGCACGGGGCTTGAGAGTGCCGTGTGCCCATAGCGCGGCGTCTTGCGCGCGAGCCGGACCTCGTCGGGGACGAGTCCTCGCACCGCGTGGCGGAAGAGCCACTTGCCGACTCCCTCGCGGACGAGCGAGGACTCGGGCAGCGAGAGCGCCACGTCCGCGAACCGGGAGTCGAGATACGGCGTGTGCACCGTGAGTCCGTGGGCCCGCGCGCCCCTCAGCTCGGGAGGAAGTACCAGCTCGCGCAGCACCCACTCCGCGTAGCGGACCTCCTCGGAGACCTCCATGTCTTCGGGAGACCAGGGCCCGCCACGGGCCGCGTTGGAGAGCTCCGGGCCGTCCTCCTGGGACCAGGGCCCGCCACGGACCGCGGCGGAGGCCTCCGTGTCTTGGAGAGACCAGGGCCCGCCACGGACCGCGTCGGAGAGCTCCGGGCGGTCCTCTTGGGACCAGGGCTCGCCACGGGCCTCGTCTGGACTCCTCCCCAAGTTGTCCACAGCGGCGCGTAGGACCGTCCGTGCGAGTCGTCGGTCTTCCTCGATGCGCGCGAGCGCCGAAGCGAGCGCCAGGGGATTGCCCCTCAACACCTCATCGGCGCCGGCTCCGCTCAGCATCACCGAGGCTCCGAGCCGCTTCGCCTCCGCGTAGAACGCGAAGCTCGCCACCGCCCGTGCATTGAGGATGGCGCCCTCGTTGGCGATGACGGCGGGCTCGAACAGGTCCGGCAGGAGGGCATCCGGAATCGGAACGTCGACCTGCTCCACTCCCGCGAGCCGGGCCACCGTCCTCGCGTTGTGTCGCTCGACCGCGTCGGCGAAGTGGACATCCATGCTCCACGCGCGAACCCGGCCCGGTGCATGCCGCGCCGCCAGCGTGCACAGCACGGCGCTGTCCACGCCGCCGCTCAGGCTCACGTCCAGCGCGCCCGAGGCCACCCGGGTACCGACAGCGTCGGAGCACGCGGCCAGGAGCGCCCGTGCTCGTGGCTCGTCATCTTCTTCCGGGGAGCGCGGTGAGGATTGGCGGCGGATTCGCGGCGGGAGCGGCGCCACGCGGCTCACCCCTCGAAAGAGGCTCCAGGTCGACGGCAGGCTGTGTCGCAGGAACGCCGTGACGGATGCAGGCTCCAGGCCCACGACTTCACCGCTCAGGAGCGGGAGCAGGCGCCACACCGACTCCACGGGAGCGTCCGTCCGGGGTCCGGCTGTCGGCTGGTAGGAGGGCAGGGCGGCGAGCGGGCCGCTCGGGTCGCCGGGAGCGTCGGACACGCGGGGACTGTCGCAAGGCCCGGGGGCACCCGGCAACCCCGCTATAGTCCCTCCGTGCGTTACGAGCTGCACGACGGCCGAATCCTCACCTGGTCCCTGGAGACGCACGTCGTCACCCACTGCAACCTGCGCTGCGTGCAGTGTTGCCCCATGTCGCCCCACCTGCCCGCCTGGGCCGTGGAGCCCGCCGTGCTCGGCGCCGACCTCACCCGGCTCGCCCGCGTGCTCAAGCCCAACATCTTCAAGCTCACCGGCGGCGAGCCCTTCCTCCACCCGGACCTCCCCGCCGTGCTCGACGCCGTCCGCGCGTCAGGCATCTCCGAGCAGCTCTCCGTCACCACCAACGGTTTCCTCGCCCAGAGCGCGCCCGACGCCGTCTACGAGCGCCTGGACCGGATGACCCTGTCCGTCTACTCCTCCGCTCCGCTGCCGGAGAAGTCCCTGGCCCGCATCACCGAGCGCTGTGCGCGACACGACGTCCTCCTCACGGTGAAGCACATCGACGCCTTCCAGCAGCTCACCCCGGACGCGCCCCTGGCCACCGACGCGGAGGTCCGCGACGTCCACGCGCGCTGTTGGCTCAAGGTCCGCTGCCACCTGGTCCACCGGGGCCACTTCTACACCTGCACCCGTCCGCCTCACGTGGCCACGGTGCTGGGCCCCTCGCACCCGGAGATGCCCGCGCTGGCCGAGGTGGATGGTGTGCGCCTCGACGCTCCGGAGCTGCTGGAGCGGATGCTCGGCCACCTGGAGCGGGACACGCCGCTGGCCACCTGCCGCTACTGCCTGGGCGCCAGTGGCCCGTGGCAGCCGCACGCGCAGCTCCCACGGGCCCACGGCTGACCCCCGAGGCTACTCGCGGGACTTCGACAGCGCGCGCTGCATCGACGCCGGATAGCGGTCTCCCACCGCGACGCCCGGAGGCGCCACGAGGTCGATGTCCTTCAGGTCCTTCTCCGTGAGCTTCACGTCGAGCGCGCCCAGGTTCTCATCCAGGTACTTGCGCCGCTTGGTGCCCGGGATGGGGACCACGTCCTGGCCGCGCGCCATCACCCACGCGAGCGCGAGCTGCGCGGGCGTGCAGCCCTTGTCCTTCGCCAGCCGCTCCACCTTCACCACCAGCTCCAGGTTGCGCGTGAAGTTCTCCCCCTGGAAGCGCGGCGAGTGGCGGCGGTAGTCGTCCGCGGCCAGGTCCTCGTAGCGCTTTATCTGCCCCGTCAGGAAGCCGCGCCCCAGCGGGCTGTACGGCACGAAGCCGATGCCCAGCTCGTGGCAGGCCTGGAGCACCCCGTCCTCCGGCTCGCGGCTCCACAGCGAGTACTCACTCTGGAGCGCGGCGATGGGGTGCACCTTGGAGGCCCGGCGCAGCGTGTCCGCATCCACCTCCGACAACCCCAGGTGCCGCACCTTGCCCGCGCGCACCAGGTCCGCCATGGCCCCCACCGTGTCCTCGATGGGCGTCGACGCGTCCAGCCGGTGCAGGTAGTACAGGTCGATGACGTCCACGCCCAGCCGGCGCAGGCTGGCCTCGCACGCGCGCTTCACGTACTCGGGGCTGCCGTTGATGCCGCGCGCCTGCGGGTTGTTCGGGTCCCGGACGATGCCGAACTTGGTGGCCAGGACGACCTTCGCGCGGTGGGGCTTGAGCACCCGGCCCACCAGCTCCTCGTTGCTTCCAGAGCCGTACATGTCCGCCGTGTCGAAGAAGGTGATGCCCTTGTCCAGCGCGTGCAGCAGCGTGGCTTCCGACTCGGCGTCATCCCGCCCCGCGTAGAAATCCGACATCCCCATGCAGCCCAGGCCCAAGGCGGACACCTTCAGGCCCTGCTTTCCGAGAGTCCGTGTCTCCATGTCGACAGCCCCTTCGCCGGCCGCCGACATGGCGTCCGTTTTCGCGCGGAGCCTTTACTGTGGCTGGGCCACCGACGCGTCAACTGGAAGCGTTCGCTCCCGAGGCAAATCGACGGTGAAGGTGGAGCCGCGGCCCTGCTCGCTCTCCACGCGCACCCGCCCTCCCATGGCCTCCACCAGCGTCCGGGTGATGTAGAGGCCCAGGCCCAGGCCGCCATAGTGCCGCTCCGACACGGCGCGCTCGAAGCGGCCGAAGAGGCGCGGCAGGTGTTCGGGCGCAATCCCGATGCCCTGGTCCCTCACCCGCAGGCGCGCACGGGTGGGGCCCTGCTCCAGGCTCAGCTGGATGGGCTTGCCCGAGCCGTACTTCACCGCGTTGTCGATGAGGTTGGTGACGACCTGCTCCAGCCGGAGCCGGTCCCATCGACCGATGAGGCCCGACTCGCCTCCCTCCACCTCCAGCGTGGAGCCGGCCCGGGTCGCGTGGGGCTCGTAGCGCACCACCACCTCGCGGATGAGCGCGCCCAGGTCCACGTCCTCCAGTTCCAGGGCCAGCCTGCCCGCGGCGATGCGCGACACGTCGAGCAAATCTCCCACGAGCTCCGCCAGCTTCTTCACCTGCCGGGCGCCCGTGTCCACGTAGCCTTTCACGACGGAGTAGGGGATTGCGTCGGGGTGGCGCTCCAGCTCGCGCGCGAGCGCCTGGAGCTTGAGGCTCAGCGGGGTGAGGGGCGTCTTCAGCTCGTGACTGGCGATGGAGAGGAACTCGTCGCGCAGGCGGATGGCCTCCTGGGCCTCGCGGTACAGGCGCGCGTTCTCCATGGAGAGCGCGGCGCGGTACGCCAGCTCCAGCCCGAAGGCGAGGTCCGCCTGGGTGTAGCGGCGGTTGGAGAACGAGGTGAAGAAGCTGAAGACTCCCAGCGTGTGGCCGCGCACCACCAGCGGCACGGCGATGAAGGAGCGCAGGCCGGTGGCCAGCATCACCCGGGCGTGGTTCTCGTTGTGGGCGCTGCGCTTGATGTGCGCGGGCGTCATCTCCTCCAGGAGGATGGCCTCGCCGCGCAGGAGCGCCGCGGTGGGCGGATGGCGCGGGTTGCCCTCCGGCATGAGCTGGAAGTTGAGGACCTCCGCGGCGGTGGCGGCGTCCTCGGGGCGTGCGTGGGCGACCTCCAGCCGGCGGAAGTTGCCATCGGGTTGCGCCAGGTCCACGAAGCACCAGTCCGCGAGCGCGGGCACCACGAGCTTGGCCAGGTTGCGCATCGTCGCCTCGTAGTCGAGCGAGGACGCGAGCACCGTGCTCACCTCGGCGAGGACGCGGGTGCGGAACTCGGCCTGGCGCAGTTCGATGGCCAGGGCCTCCGCGCGCTGGCGTGCGTGCACCAGGTCCGTCACGTCGAAGCCGAAGCCCGCGATGCCGTCCACCTGTCCCTGGGTGTCGCGGGTGGGCTGGTAGACGAGGTTGTGGAAGGTCTCCTTCTCCATCCCGTCCGTCTGGAGGAAGCGCAGCGGCACGGCGTTGCCCACGAAGGGCTCACCCGTGGCGAAGACGCGGTCCAGCACGTCGCGCGCGTCCTGCTCCGCCACCTTCACCACGCCCTCCTGGAAGGGCATGCCCAGGGTGTCCCGGCTCTTCAAGAGCGAGCTGTTGCGCGCGTTGGAGAAGTCGAAGTCGTGCGAGGCGCCGCGCAGGAAGAAAATCTGCGCGGGGGCCTGCATGAAGATGGTGTGCAGGCGAGTCCTCGCGGCCTCGGACGCGGCGCGGGCCTGGCGCTCGCTCTCCAGCAGCCCCGCACGCTCCTCCATGGCCCGGCTGAGCGACACGTTCAGCTTGGTGATGAAGATGGCGAGCAGGGCGAAGATGCCCAGGGACAGCACATCCGCGGACCTCATCTGGAGTGTCAGCCGCGGCGGGAGGAACTCGTGGTCCACGGCTCCCAGCGACAACGCCGTCACCAGGAGCGCGGGCCCCCAGCCTCCCCACCAGCCGGCCACCATGACGGCGCCATAGAAGAAGAGGAAGGGGCTGGTGGACATCAGCGACGCGAGCTCCATCTGGAGCAGCAGCGCGCAGAGGAAGAAGAGCAGGGCGACGCCATAGCGGCCCAGTCGGGACTTCTGAAGCCAGCTCCAGGCCTTTCGGGGGTCCGGCGTGAGGCGCTGCTCGAGCGGAGCCGACAGGGAGCGCGTGCTCCCCGACGGACGGGTGGTTTCCAGATGCGAGACGGGCGTGGGCAAGGCGAGGGGCCTCCTCACGGCGAGGGAGCACCGCGAGCGTCCGGAATCGAAACGCTCCCGGCGCGAGGCGGGGTCCGCGCATGATGGTCCTACTTGGCGCTCGTCTGCCTTCTTCTCGGATGCAAGTGATTGAAGGAGCACGCTCGGCGGTTCAACGCGCGACTTCTTGCTCCGACTTGTTGAGTGGACAGCTCCCCCGAGAGGGACGGGGCACCACCGACCCGGTGTTCCCTGACGCTGACGATGAAGTCTTTCAGGTGTGTTGTTTGTGAATGGCGCCGTGTGAGGGTTGGCGTCAAATCATTGGAGCTTCGAGCATGTCACGCATGCGCATCGAGTCTCGGTCCTGAGGCCTCCCCATGCTGAACGAGTCCGACTGGGACAGGAGGCCGGGGCCCTGGGACATGCCCTTGTTGTACTTCCGGGTGGGGCAGCAGTGACCATCGATGCCCATGCTCGGGCCGCCCATGTTGCTCGGGCCCATGTCGAAGCGGTCCCGCATCAGCATGGGATTGCCGATGAAGCTCCCCGGAGGTGCGGAGCCACCGTTGCCCGTGGCGCCCTGGAGGGTGATGGGCTCCTGAGTGGCCGGCTGCTTCTGGACCTGCCGCAGGTGAAGCGTGTGCCTGGCGGAAGAGAGCTTTGGGGTCATGGCGTGTACCTCCAAGTGGGCGGTGTGGCTTCATTACGGCGCACACGCGCACACGGTTACATCGCCTCGACAGGGGCCGCGCTGGCGTGCGCGCGGCCCGGTGCGTCACTTCACGGTGGGCGGCGGATACGGGTTGTAGTCCCAGCGCCAGGGCATGTCCGTGGGGCCCAGGATGGCTTCGATGAGTGGAGGGAAGACGTGGGGGCCCTTCACGCTGTTGGCGAGCAGGACGACGCAGCGCGCGCCGCGCTCCAGGCAGAGGACGAAGTTGTCGGTGTGCTCGTCGTGGCCACCCTTGAAGAAGGCGGGGCTGGAGCGGTCATCGAAGAGCACCATGCCCAGTCCGGCGGACAGGGCGATGGCCTGGTTGCGCGGGTCCTTCTCCTCGGTGAGGGTGGGGAACTGGTGGGCCCAGGGGATGGCGAGCTGCGGGGAGAGCAGCTCCGCGCGCGCCTTGGAGGAGAGGCCTTCTCCGCGCATGAGGCCGGCGAGGAACTTCGCGTAGTCCTCGATGGTGGTGTCCATGGAGCCGGCGGCGCGGACGCTGCCGCGCTGGTGGTGGGCCTTGGCCACGCCGTGCTCGTCGTAGCCGGTGGTGACGTTGGGGGCGAAGTCGTCGCGCCAGACCATGCTGGTGCGGCGCATGCCGAAGCGGTCGAAGACGCGCCGCTGGAACTCCTGGCCGGCGTCGAGTCCGAGGCCCGCGTCCTCGAGGACGAACTGGAGCAGGTTGATGCCCTCGCCGGAGTAGGCGTAGCGCGCGCCCGGGTCGAACTTGAAGTCGAGCTTCCCGTCCGGGTTGAGGAAACGGAAGTTGGGGAAGCCGGGCGAGTGGCTCAGCAGCATGCGCGGCGTGAGCTGCTTCCAGCGCGGGTCCGCCGCGAGGTCCTCGTACTTCTTGAACTCGGGCAGGGGCTTCTTGAGGTAGCGCTCGATGGGCGTGTCCAGGTCCAGCACGCCCTCGTCGACGAGCTGCATGACGAGGTAGCCGAAGACGAGCTTGGTCAGTGATGCGCCGTACATGACGGTGTCGGTCTGAAGGGGCGCGGCCTGCTCGACGTCGCGCAGGCCGTAGGCCTTCACGGCGACGACCTGGCCTTCCTCGATGATGGCCAGCGCGAGCCCGGGCAGCTTCGCCTCGGTCATGAGGCGCACGGCGGTGGCATCGATGTCCGGGCCGTGGCGCACGGGTTCAGGCTCGGGCAGGGAACACACCCTGGTGCACGCGGAGAGCAGGCCCAGCAGACCCAGCAGGCTCGGGAGGAGGAGACGGGCGAGGGGACGAACGAGCGAGGAGGGCATGCCTGGAGAATGTGGTGACGGCCAGGTTGTCGCAATTCCAAGCGGCCTCGTGCCGACACGCCGAGGTGGCTGTTACGCGATGACTGAGTCGTGCGAGACGACGCGTGCGGGTCTGCCCCGGAGGGATGACCTGTGGTGCGGCTGCGCGATTCAGGCCGTCGCGCGGTGTCTGTCATTGGGGGCAGGGCCCGCGCCGCGCGAGTGAAGCCGGCCCTACGGAACGCGGACGCGGCTTCGGAACGGCAGGGGCTTGGTGCCGGTGGCCAGGTCCTCCGCGCTCACGTGCCGCACGTCCAGTCGCGGTGACCCGCTCCACCCGAGGTTGCGCAGGGCGGCGACGAGTCGCTCACACAGTGGCGTTACCTCGGAGGCGTCCGCGCCGGCCAGCTCCAGCTCGAAGGAAGAGGGTGTCATCTGCGTCAGCCGGAAGGCGCGCAGGGCGTGGTGCTTGAACACCCAGGCGAGCGCCCACGCATCCACCGTCCGGCCCGTAGGCGTCGTGAAGTGGCACGCGCCGCGACCGCCGAAGTGCTCCAGCGTCCAGCCGTGGAAGCCGCACGCGCACGCGTCCCTGTCCACCGTCCCCGAGTCACCGGGCAGATAGCGCAGGAGTGGCAGCACGGTGGGACGCAGCCGCGTCACCACCACCTCGTCGAGTCCCGGCTCCAGCCACACGTCGGGCGCGAGGACATGGAAGCGCCCCGGCCCTTCCAGGCACTCCCAGGCAAGCGGCCCTGTCTCCGTCGTTGCGTAGTAGTTCAGCAGCGGCGCGGGCACCGAGCGCGCCAGGGCGTCCCGGGTGTCCTGGGGCAGGTGCTGCGCGGAGGTGAGCAGCAGCGCGGGCGGCGGGAGGTCGCGCTGCTCGGAGAGCCAACGCAGTCCCTCCGGGTCCGAGAAGATGACGGCGGGACGTACGCGGCTCAGCCGCTCGCGTGCATTGTCTCGCAGCACGGAGATGCGGTGCAGCGCGCCGTCCTGGAGGATGGGCAGCCGCACCGAGTACTCGAGTCCACCCGGCAGGGCATCCAGCAGCACCACACGGGGACGCGGCGGCAGCACGGCCCGCGCGCGCTCCAGCCAGAACCGCAGCACCGCCCACATGTGCAGGCAGTCGCGCCTGTCTCTCACCACCTTCACCGGCTCGCCCGTGGAGCCGGAGCTTCGCACCACCACGCTCTCGTCCTCATGGGACAGCGGTGTGGGCACCTGGTCCCAGTGTCGCGCCAGCGTGCCTCGTTCCAGCGTGGGGAAGTGCCTCAGGTCCGCGAGCGTTCGGAGGTCTCCAGGGTGAAGCCCCGCGTCCCGCAGTCGCCGCGTGTAATAGGGAGAAGCCAGCAGGCCAGCGCGCAGCCCTTCCAGTCGCGACTCCAGCTCCGCGCGGGCCGCTGCCTCGTCGGGGAGGACGGCGAAGCGCGACAGGTCCCGGGCGATGGACTCCGCCCACGGGACATGGGGACGCTGGGTGGCGGTGTCCCGGCGGATGTTCGCGCGGGGAGCCACGCGTGCATCCGAGGGGAGCCCCAACGTCACTCGCGCCATCCTCGAGCGTCGGCGGCGCGCTGGGCCGCATCCGCGAGGTCCTTGGCGCGCTTGTCCGCTTCCTGGCGGCGGGCCTGCTCCGCCCGCTCCATCTCCTGCAGCGCGGCGCGGTAGTCGAGCTGCTTCAGCCGCGCGGAGGTGTCACGGGATGACTCGTCCTTCACCTGCCCGTCCACCGCGTGCACCCACTTGCGCAGGAACTCCTCCTGACGGAAGGCGTTGGAGCGCACCATCTCCGCCGTCAGGGGCTCCACCCACACGAAGAACCCCCGCATCACGGTGGCGGCGTCCGCGTTCTTCCTCAGCATCGCCGCCGTGTCCGCACCCAGCGAGGACGACGTCAGCACGTACGCGAGCATCACCACCTGCTCCCGCCAGAGCGCTGGCGTCTTCGCTCTGCGCTCGATGTCCTCCCAGTCCGCGCGCGACGGAGGACGCACGCCCGCGAGGCGGAAGGTGTCGCAGATGATGGCCACCGCGAGCTCGTGCGGATACGGCGAAACGAGAGGCACGTCGGTGAGCTGCTTCTGGATGTTCTTGACGTCGAAGGCCATCACTTCTCCAGCAAAGCCTGGGACAAGGCCGCGGCGGCGGGGCCGAAGTCCGACAGCCATTTCACCACCACCAGGCGGAAGTTGCGCTCCTTCAGCGCGGGCGCCAGCGCCTGCCTCGCCCGGTGCTCGTCCGGCAGCGCGAGGAGCGCGACGAGCAGGCGAGAGCGCCGCGTCGCCTCCACCAACATCTTCATGTGCTCGTCCGTCGCCACGTTCGACAGGAAGTCGCTGTCGGAGATGATGACGCGCAGCGCGTCCGGCCGCTCCTTGGACAGCGTGCCCAGCACGTCGAAGGGGAACATCGTCCCCCCACCGATGTAGTGCAGCAGGAACTCGCGCGCCGTCTCCTCGTCGTACATCCACGGGGAGAGCTTGGGGTCGGTGTGCGAGTAGATGATGCCGCGCACCTTCGCCTGCTTGCGCAGCGCGGAGGCGGACAGCACCTGCGCGGCCAGCGTCATCGTGTTGAGCTGTGCATCCGGGTTCGGCATGGAGCCGCTGGTGTCCAGGTACAGCTCCACCGAGGGCACACCGAGCTCGGACGCGGGAGGCACGTCGGCCTCCAGTTCGCGACGCAGCGGCGACACCGCAGCGAGGTGCCCCTGGGTGAGCACCGTCAAGGTCCAGTCGATGGCGGAGGGGTCATCGCCGTACTCCCACGCCTCGGGCGTGGTGCGCAGGTACGGCTCCGGCTTCGAGGGCGCGGAGGGGAGCTTCAGCAGGTGCTGATCGACGAGCCGTCGGTAGTGCCGGGCCACCAGCGCGCGGCGCAGCTTTCCCCTGCCCGTTCCGGGCAGGTGTTGGGTGACGCGGTTGATGTGGTCCAGCGCGTCGGGCGCCTTCGTGTCGTGGGCCTCGTCGAGCCAGCCCTTCGCGCGAGCTTCCTCCAGCGCGTCTTCCCACCTGCCACCACTCTGGAGCGCGGAGTCCCAGTCATCCACGTCCGGCAGCGACACGTCGTCACCCAGCGGCAGGGTGTACGTCGTCTCGTCGAGCTTGCCGAGGTAGCGGATGAAGGTGGCGCAGAAGTAGAGGAACTGGAGGCGCGGGTGCGGCAGCGCATAGAAGGTCTGCGCGAACATCCGAGCCTCCGCGCGCAGGCCAGGGAACTGCTCTTCCATCGGCGCCATCGCAGCGCGAGGCACCAGGTCTCCAGGCTCGCGTCCCCACAGCTCCTCGTAGATGGCCAGGTAGAAGAAGAACATCGGCGAGACTTCGCCGCCGCCCTGCGTGCGCTGGAACCCGCGATACACCCGGCACAGGTCCTCCGGGTGCGTGCGACCCACGAACTCGTTCACCTGGAGGTCGTAGAAGAGGTTGGTGAGGGACTGCTTCAGGCCAGGGAGCAGCCGCTGCTCCATGACGCGCAGCTCCGCGTCCCAACCCAGCGTGTGCGGGAATCGCGCGTGGTGGCCGATTTCGTGCGCGAGCACCGCCATCAAGCTGTCCGCCGCGCCCATGGACTCCAGCAGCTCGAAGTGGACGAAGACCTGACGCTTCGTGAGGTCGATGTACGCGAGTGGCTCGTTCGCGTGGTCCGCGTCCGGACGGAAGGGGATGTGAGGCTCCGGAGGGCTGAGCCGCACCTGCACGTCCCACAGCGCCAGCGCGTCCCGCCAGCATCCCGCGATGTGCTCTGGCGTGAAGCGCGACGTGCTCATACGGGCACGAGCACCACGACGTGCTGCGAGGTGTCCAGCGTGCCGGCGGCGCGCCAGTCATTCGTCACGGTGGCGAACCAGGAGTCCACGCGCGCATCCCTCCACGCGACGGTGGACAGGTGCGGGCTCTGCTGGAGCGTCACCTCGGGGGTCTCGCGACAACCCATGGCGCCGAGGGGAATCGGTGTGTCCGACAGGAGCAGGCCCTGTGCCGCGGCCTCACGTCCGGCGATGGCGTGGCGGTGGCGGTCGTGCACGCACAGCACCGTGGGCGCCAGGAAGTGCAGGGGACCGGGCAGGAAGCGGCTGTCCTCTCGGGACAGGTCCACGAGGAAGGGCTGGGCCTTGTCGCCGAGCTTCATCGCGGGAGGCTCCATGGCGAGCGCGGCGGTTTCACGCAGGCGCTCCTCGATGCCCGTGAGCGAGCCGAGCCGCTGGCTCACGCGATAGAAGATGCGCTGCACCCACGGTGGAGCGGACTCCAGGTTTTCGCCCACGTTCCACAGCTGCGCGAGCACGCCGGCGCGTTGGGACTCGGGGACACCCGAGAGCAGGCGGGGGACCAGGTCCGTCCACGCGAGGGTGAAGAGGTTCTGTCGGCCCGCGGTCGCCGGGTACAGGTAGCCCAGGCCGATGGCCTCGGCGCCCAGGCGCAGATATGCGCGCAGCAGTTCCTCTGCGTCGGCGGGGGAGGCGCCTGTCTGGGACAGGGACTCTCCGAGCTTCCGTGCGGGTCCTTCGAGCAGGGCGCGCCACAGCTCGGAGTCCCACCGCACGTAGCGGCCACGGGCGCTGGCTTCCAGTTCGTCCGCGAAGCCGCTCATGGCTGGCCGCCCGGGTTTTCCTTCAGCCACGTCGCGTAGTTCCGGTAGCGGCTGTACATGGACTTGAGGTGGATGAGGTCCTCGTAGACGGGGCCGGACAGCTCCTGCTTGGTGAGCAGTTCGTTCATCAACGCGGTGACGGTGGTGAGGCGCTTCTCGGTGGTGCGCAGGTCGATGCCGGACAGGCCCTTGTCCAGCTCGGTGCGCAGCACACCGACCTTGCGGCGGATGGGCTCGTGCTTGTCGTAGTGGCCCATGGCCATGTCGAACATGTTCCGAATCCAGGCGACGCGGTCCTGGAGGAGCATCTTGTTGCCGCGCACCTCGAAGAAGGCGCTGCGGGTGTTGGGGACGAGCTTCTCGTGCAGCACCCACGGGGCGATTTGACGGAAGTCCTCCAGCTCCACGGTGCCGTGGCCTCGGAAGAAGGCGAGGGCCTTCGCGTAGTGGAGGATGGTCTGGTAGGCGCGCACGCTGACACCGTTCTCCGTCTGCGTGCAGAGGTGCACCTTCTTGTCGAGCGGGCACTGCTCGTTGCACACGGCGGCGACCGTCTGCCCCGCGAGCTTGAGGGTGTCCTTGTGCTTGAACTCGAAGCGGGGCGAGGCCATGCGGCAGAAGTCGAGCTGGCCCAGGAAGAAGGCGATGCGTTCGAGGACGTGTCGCGGCACTTCCACTTCGAGGATGGAGGCGTAGGCGCGCTCCAGCTCGCCGGGGGTGAAGACGATGTCCTTGGGGAGCATCTCCTCGGGGGACTTGTCGGCTTCGATGCGCTGGAGGAGGGTGTCGATGAAGTTCGAGTTGAAGGGGACGGCGCGGACGACGACGTCGATGCGGTCCTTGAGGGCGTCGATGACCTGGAAGGTGCCGCCGCCCTGGTCGTCATTGGCGGTGAGGAACCAGGACGAGCGGCCGGTGTAGACGTACTGGTCCATCATCTCCGCGTAGCCCTCGGCGAGGAGGGAGAGGAGGGCGGACTGCGTCTTGGTGGGGATGCGGTTGTACTCGTCGATGATTTTGACGCGCTGGGTGATCCACTTGCGCCAGCTGACCTTGACGGCGGAGAGGTCCTCCGCCTTGAGCATGTCGGAGGGGAGGGGCGCGCCGAGCAGGTCGGCGATGGAGAGCTGGGGGTGGCCGCGCTGGATGGAGCGGTGGATGTCCTCGCGGGACATGCCGGACAGCAGGGCCATGAGGATGGCGGAGGTGGTTTTTCCGCGGCCGGGGCCGCCGATGAGGAGGGCTCGGCGGCAGGTGAAGAGGGTGAGCAGGGGGATGAGGACGAAGGAGCTGTAGCTCATGTCCTCGGGGAGATGGAGTTCGTCGCCGGTGGCGCTCTTGAGCGAGGCGGCGTGGCCGAACTCGATGTCGTAGTAGGGGCAGATGACGGCGTTGTTGGTGATCCACCAGTACGCCTGCCGCATCTTGTCGTGGAGGCTGCCGCCGTCACGCTCGGAGAGGTGGACGTTGAGCCCCTTGTCCACCGACGCGCGCCCGGAGAGCAGGCGCGACACCCAATCCTGATTGGCCATGCGACGCACAGCCTAGCATCCGGGACGTGAGGTGGGGCGCGGAGTGTCGACTCGTGCCGAGTGTGGTCGGCTGGCTGTCCCCCAGGCCCCTGTGCCGCAGCTCACCACGCCAACATGCGGGGGAACGGAATCGCTGGGAGCCGGCCCTTCAACTCCCGCGCTTGCGCCAGCCCGGCATGCTGCCGCCGCGTGAAGGCCCGTGTCTGGAACTGCCAGGCACCCCGACTTCGGACGGAGAACTCCAGCGCGAGCATGTGCCGACGCCGCATGGGACCCCATTCCAGCTCATCCAGCAGTGCGTCTACGCTGAACTCGCGACCACGCAGGTAGCGGGTGTCGGCGGCGAACCCCGTCCGAGCCGTCTTCCACCACGTGGACACTGCCTGCCCCGCGGGTCTCGGCAGTGCATGCTCCGGCCGGAGCTCCAAGTCTCTCGAGAGGTCCTCCTCAAGCGGCGGTAGAGAATCTTCTTCCTCAGGTGCCTTCACATAGGCGCCTTCCAACTTCAGCCCGGTGATGGCGCTGAAGGCCTCGCCTGCGAGTGACGCCAGGGCCGTCGACTCCATGAAGGCCAGGCACGTCTCGGCGGCCTTCGCCCAACCACTGAAACCCAACGCCCAGAGGGCGTCCTCGCGCATGGACTCCTCATCGGTGCATTCCAGCAGCCGAGTCAGGTCACGCCCGTTGCCACCGAAGGCCAGCAGTACGAGCGCCGTCGGGTCTGACTTCGTGCGGGCCGCCACGGACTTACGAACGGTCTCCCAGGCGGCAGGCACTCCAGCAATCATCCCCGCGATGACCGCGGCGTCTTTGACTCCAGGCCGCGAGTCCGCCAGCAATCGGGGAAGTTCACGCAACGCCACGTCCCGGGACAGGAAGGGCGTAGTTCGGAGCGCGGCCACGACGACTCGGCCGTCCGGGTGTCCAAGCAACTCCACCACCAGATCACGCGGAAGCTGTCCCCTGGCGCCGAGCACCTCCAATGCCCAGCAATGGCGGGAGGCCACCTGGGGCTTCACGAGCGACAGCAGGGTGTCGGCTACATCTGGCCGCTCGCAAAGCTCCAGCGCCTGCTGGAGGGCGGCACGAGTACCTTCGGGAGCGGTCTGCAGGCGTTCCACCACGTTTGCCAGCTCGATACGCCCTGATTTGGCGAGCAGCACCCAGAGCGCCGCGGAGATGCGCGGTGGGTCCTCTGAATCCAGCGCGGGCAGAAGCAGCTCCCGCGCCACGGGTTCTCCGCCGACCACCAGGCCGTCCAGGTGCGCCAACAATCGCTCCTCCAGCGAGGCCGCATCCCGCAGCTCCCGGTCTGGCGCCACCAGGGTTCGGTTCCATTGCCCCCAGAGGAAACTCGCCTCGTCCAGGTGCTCCTCTTGGATGTCCATCAACAGAACAGGCATGACCTGGTGTGTGGCCCGTCCCACGCTGCTCTTGAGGGAGAATCCTTCATGTGGTGGCTTCTCTGGTTGGATAGGGACTCCACTCTTCTTTTTACCAGGATGCCATTCCATCAGGCCCGCCTCTTGCCAGGATGTTCTGCCTTGGTTGAGGACTTGACGGTGGATGCGCGGATTGTCGGGAGTGTCTGGGTTTTGCTAGGTTGAAGCGATGTGGGCCTTGAAGAACCAGACGCCCTACGCTGCGGAACGAAACTGGACCCGAGACAAGCATGGCGTGCACTGGTGGCTCGTCGCCGTCAAGGCGACCTTCGACATTGCGCCAGATGGGCAGCTCACGCTTGCTGATGAGCAGTTGCCCCCTGTGCTCGCACCTGAGTACCTTGGCGAGCCAGGCAGGTCGAGTTTGCGCTCCGATTCGGAACTCCTCGCGGAGAAGCCTCTCACCGACATCCTTGTCCATGCGTGCGCATATGCGCCCGGGGGGAAACCGGTTCCGACGGTGCCAGTCTCGCTCCGTGTAGACAGGCTCCACAAGGACTTGCTCGTCCACGGAGACCGGACCTACGAGAACGGCCTGCTGGGAGTCGCGCCGACCCGGCCGCGGCCATTCACCACGCGCCCCATTCGCTATGAATCAGCATTTGGAGGGAGTGACCTGTCGGGCGACCTCCAGCAGCAGAGCATGGATGCGCGCAACCCCATCGGGCGGGGTTTCGCACGTCGAGCGGCGCATCTGGTGGGGCGACCGGCCCACTCCATTGAGTATCCCCGTGGCGCTCCATCGGAGAGAGGGCCCGCGGGCTTCGGACCGATTGATTCTTCATGGATGCCGCGTCGCAAGCTCGCGGGGACCTACGATGCACGATGGGCGCAGTCGAAAAAGCCGCTGTTGCCCGATGACCACGACGCCGCTTTTGCACTCAGCGCTCCCACGGATCAGCGAACCCAGATGCCGCTTCTCGGTGGAGAGCACGTCGAGCTGCTCAACATGACTCCCAAAGGGGTCTTGCGCTTCAAGTTGCCGCGCATTTCACTGGGCTTCACCACCCGTATCCTCGCGCGGCGCCAACTGCATGCCGCGCGTCTGGTGACGGTGCTGATGGAGTTGGAGGCGTGGCGCCTTTCGCTGGTGTGGCAGAGCGTGTTGCGTGTTCCCTCGCCAGAGGCGGACTACCTCGACGAAACGACAATCATCGAGGACGGGGGCGTGAGATGAACGCTCAGGTCGAAGTGGTGGCCATGGGTGCACGAACGCCTGTCGGCCTCACCGCCGCGAGCAGCGCGGCCTCCGTGCGGGCTGGCATCTCGCGCTACGCCGAGTATCCGTTCATAGACCTGCGCGGCGAGCGGGTCGTGGTTGCCGCTGACGCGCTGCTGACGACCCGGCTTGAAGGGCGCGAGCGCCTGCTGCCCATGGCCGAGAGTGTGCTTGATGAGTTGGAGGCGGAGCTGGGCGAGAAGGTTCTCTATGGAGGAAGGCTCACCGTGTTGCTCGCGCTTCCAGAAACCCGCCCAGGGTTTTCGGAGAACGATGCGGCATGGGTCGTCCAGTCCCTGGAGGCGCGCCTTTCGAGGAAGACGTCCAAGGTGAGCGTTGAACTTGCCGGGCGCGGGCATTCTGGAGCGATTCTGGCTGTCGAGCAGGTGGTGAAGGAGTGCAGCGAGGGCCGGGACAATCTGTTCCTGGTGGTGGGAGCGGACAGCTACCACCACCCGGAGACATTCGTGTGGCTGGAGCAATGCCGCCGGTTCGCACAGCCGGGAGTCCGAAGTGGATTCGTTCCAGGCGAAGGTGCGGGAGGGCTTGCACTGATGAGCGCTGGCTTGCGCCGGCGCCTGGGCTTTCCCAGCGGGGCCATCGTGCGCGGCGCGTGCACGGCTCAGGAGGCGCGCCTCCGCGATAGTGAGACGGGCTCTCTGGGAGTCGGAATGACTCAAGCAGTGCAAGGGGCTGTCGCGAGGCTAGACCTCGCGACAGAGAGTGTGGACACCGTGTACGCGGACATCAACGGCGAGCGCTACCGAAGTGAGGAGTGGGGCTTCGTCGCCCTGCGGGCGCCGAAGGTATGGAAGGGCCCGAGCTACAAAGCCCCAAGTGACTGTTGGGGCGACATGGGGGCCGCGTTCGGGGCGCTCGGGGGAGTGCTGGCCATCCAGTCGTTCGCGCGGGGATACGCACGCGGCCCTCGAGCCCTGGTCATGGCGGGCTCGGATTCCGGGCTGCGGGGGGCGATGCTCTTGGAGGCTCCGCGGGCTGCATGAGAGGAGATTTCCCATGGCGAAAGTGTCAGTGAATGCTCCGAAGACTCCAGTAACCGAAGGGAGCAGCGGAGTCGCGGCGGCGACGCTGCCCAATGTCTGCAAGATGCCGGGGCCCCCGGCACCGTTCGTGCCCACGCCGTTGCCCAACATCGGCAAGAGTGGGTCGCAGACGAAGGGGTATTCCACGAGTGTGACAATCGAAGGGAAGAAGGTCGCCATTCGGGGAGCGACCTTCGGCTCGATGGGGGACGTGGCCAGTCAGGGGACCGGGGGCGGGATGGTCTCCTCCAACGTGGAGGGCCCGACGAGCTTCGTGGGGCCTGGGTCCATGGACGTGAAGATAGAGGGGAAGAACGTCCAGTTGCTCGGTGACCCGATGTTCAACAACTGCGGACCGAGGGGTAGTCCGGCCAACTCTGCGACGCTGATGGGGGTCATACAGGTTTCCGGTTGGTTGCTTACGCTCGTCACGGGAGAGGAAAACTGTCCTCTCTGCGATGAAAAACATTCATCCGCTGGCGCGCTGAAAGAGACGGATGCGACGAGGGAGGACGCCAAGACGTTGGCAAAGGCGCTCACCAAGAACAATCAAGGTCCCGACCAGAGCCGGAAGTTTCCCTCGCCGAGAATGGACACGGGAAGAATGCTTGGCGTGGTTCAGTGTATGTGCAACCAGAAGTATGCAGACCACTCAAGCAGGACGGAGAAGGTGTTCCGTGAAATCGTCACGGACGAACTCCATTGGCACGCCCCCGCGGATGGAGGCCTCGATATTTCAATCGCCCGTAAAAATGCGGAAACAGGCCAGAGCGAAAACATCAAGCTCAGGAAGGTCCAGGCGTTCGCCCAGAGGTTCTGCGAAAAGAACGGACTGGACCCAAACCGTGTAGATGCGGCGTGGAATCGGGCTGCTGGCCTTCATGAAAAATGGCTTCGAACCTCCACCCCGCCCGCCTGTTACCCTCCGGGCAGTTGCGCTGGTCCCAAGGCGCTCGCGCTCGCGCTCGATGCTGGGGCCAAAGTCAGCGGTCTGACCGAGCGATGGTTCCACAGCGCCAATCAGCGGACCGACGGGGAAGTCGAGTACCTCCGCAGTGACCGGACTGAGCCGGTCCTGGGCTCCTTCGGGCATGGAGAAAGCGTCCCCCCATGCGGAACCTGCAATATCATTCTGCCCCTGATGCTCTGCACCAAAGGCAAGACCGAGGATGAAGAATGTCGGCACGAGAAGAAGAAGCGGTAGAGGAATTGCTCCTACGCGTCGTGCCAGGGCTCGCGGCGCAGTGGAAGGGCGCCTCGCCTGCTTCCCTGGAGCAAATCGAGAAGATTGCAGGCCGTCCCCTACCAACCTTCTATCGGTGGTTCCTCAGCCGCATGGGGCAACGCATGGGCCCTCTGGCCTATCCTACGCTCGACTTCTCGGCACAGCGCATACTCGACTGCTATGCCAAGGGCTGGGTCGAGCCTCATCCTCGACTCTTGCTGATTGCACATGATTCCAATGGCATGATGCCCATGCCTCTCTTCTACGACCTTGATGCACCAGCACGCGGTGATGCGCTGGTGGCGTCAAAAGAGGAAGGTGCTGACGAGGATGACCTCTACGAGAAGTTCGAAACGTTGCGCGAGATGCTGGCATGGGGTGCACTCGCCAAGTTTCGAGTGGGCACGATGCCGCAGGCCTGCAATGGCACTTTCTCTGGAGACGAACCCAATCTCCTTGCCGTCATCGCTCCGGTGATGAGCAGCCTGGGCTTCAAGCAGCCAATTCCCACGGGGCCCTACTGCGGCATCTATGAACGTGACGATGCAGCCATGATCTGCATGGGGATGCCCCGGCACGGAGTCGACAAGGCGCGCTCCTTCGAGTTGGGTGGTACGACCGCGGGAGTCCTCAGAAAGGTCCTGGGGGAAGTCGTAGCGGCGTCTTCGCTAAAGCTTCGAGTCGACGAGTGGGTTCCAGCGCTTGTGTGAAGGGTCCGTGCGGATGACGGTGACCAGGAAGGGCGTCTGTCTGTCGCGAACCTGAAGCACCCTTGGTGCAACTGGCGGCTACAGCGTGACGAGGCCCATCCGCGCGGCGCGGACGACAGCTTCGGTGCGGCGCTGGACGCCCAGCTTTCCGAGCACCGCGTTCACATGGAACTTGGCCGTGTGCTCGCTGATGGAGAGACGGTCCGCGATGGCCTTGTTCGACAGGCCCTCCGCCAGCAAGGCGAGCACCTCCCGCTCACGCGGCGTGAGCGCATCGGGGCCCAGGGCGCTGCTCCCTGGGGCGGCCGTTCTCGTGGACGTCCTCAGCTCGGAGAGTCCTGGGTCGAACACCACGAGCCCTCGTGCCACCGCGAGCAGCGCCGCCGTGAGCGGCATGGGCGCCACGTCCCGGAACAACAACCCCTTCGCCCCTGCTGTCAGCGCGAACTCGCCCGCTGTCTCATCCGCCACCAGCGCGAGCACGGGCGCCCCCAGGTCCGGCACCTCCACGCGCGCCTCCGCCTCCACCACGCGCAGTCCCGTGTCCCAGAGCACCACGTCGAAGGCTTCGCCCCTCGCGGACTCCAGCTCCACCTGTGTGCCGGACGCCACCGTGAGCAGCTCGCTCCCCTGGTCGCTGAGCACCCGTGAGAGCGCACCCCGAGCCAGCGGGTCTTCCGCGACCAATGCGAGACGAAGCGGGGCGAGGGGGGCATCCAACACGGAACCTCTTTCTTAACCAGGGGCCCTGCACTTCGCTCGGGGTGGCTTCCCAGACTCAAGGGCACCCCACGAGAGGTCACGCCCAGCCCACCGTCTGTCCATGAAGTAGTTTGAAGAGACGCCGTCCGAGCAGATGATGCCGCCCTCACGCGCGGGACTCGTACCGCGAGGAGGACACAAGGAATGGCGCTCCGTCTTCACTTCGTCGCCGTGGTCGTCTGCGCCCTGCTCGCCACCGCAGCCCACGCCGCGTCCCCATTCCTCAAGCCCGGTGACGAAGTCGTCGAACACGTCCGCAAGCGCTTCTTCGACGCGAAGCGCGGCGAGGCCTGGGCCACGAAGCACCAGGGCTATGGCGCCGCCGCCACCAGCGCGGAGGACTTCGCCCGCCTCACGCGCGCCGCCCTCGCCGAACTCAGTGCCTCACACACCACCTTCTACCCGCGCGACAGCGAGGGCTACGCTGGCCTCTCCGCCATCTTCCAGCGCTACCTCAAGCTCCCGAAGTACGAAGCCCCGAGCATCGGCGCCGATGTCATGGAAACCCCCGAGGGCTTCTTTGTCCGCCACGTCTTCGCCAACGGCCCCGCCGCCAAGGCCGGCCTGCTTCGCGGCGATCGGCTCGTCTCCGTCGAGGACAAACCCTTCACCTCCGTGACGTCGCTCACCCGCCGCGTCGGCAAGCCCACGCGCTTCTCCGTCGAGCGCACCCAGGGCGCAACCCCGCTCACCCTCACCATCACCCCTCGACTCATCAACCCGAAGTCCGAGTGGCTCGACGCCCAGAAGGCCAGCTCGAGCATCGTCGAACGCGGCGGCCGTCGCGTGGCCTACCAGCAGCTCTACTCCTGCGCGGGCCCCGAACATCAGGACCTGCTCGAGGAGACCCTCGCCGGGGACTTCTCCGCCGCGGATGCACTGGTCATCGACTTCCGCGATGGCTGGGGCGGCTGCAATCCCACCTTCCTCAACCTCTTCAACCGCACCGTCCCCATCTTCACCGGCATCAGTCGCGAGGGCCGTCGCAACGCCTGGTCCGCCACCTGGCGCAAGCCCGTCGTCCTGCTCGTCAATGGCAACTCCCGCAGCGGCAAGGAGATGGTGGCCCTCGTCATGAAACAGCACGCCCTGGCCACCCTCGTGGGACAGCGCACCGCTGGCGCGGTCCTCGCGGGGACTCCGCTGCGTCTGTCCACCGGAGACCTGCTCTACCTCGCCGTGGAAGACGTGGAGGTCGACGGCGTACGCCTCGAAGGGCAGGGCGTCCCCGTGGATGTCGACGTCCCCGACTCACTGGCCTTCGCCTCGGGCAAGGACCCGCAGCTCGACAAGGCCCTCGACGTGGCGTCGGTCGCGCTCTCCCCGCGCTGAAACTGCTTCAGTGTCTCCAGCTGCCGTACAGGTACGCGAGCCCCGCCGCGAGCACCACCAACATGCCCAGCACGCTCCACGTCACGATGGAGCACCCCGGTGTGGACCGGGAGATGACGGGCAGCTTCTGCGTCTTCAGCTCCTCCACGAGCTGCGACAGTCGCCCCGTGTCGTAGCTCACCGGCTCACCCGTGCGAATCTTCCGCCCGAGTTCCTTCAGCGACTCCTCACCGAAGAAGCGCTCCGAGAGCAACAGGCTGCGCGCCTGGAGCATCCGGTCCGTCCCACCGCGAGCGGGGTCCAGTCCGCAGCCATCACAAGGCTCGAAAGCGCCTTCCTTCGTTTCGCCGCATCCCACACAGACGGCCACGCTCATGCCCCCATCCTAGCGCGACCGCCCAAGCCCTTGGTCAAGCCAACGTGACGCCGTGCCCCACCGCCTCCGCGTCCAGGTGCAGCCGCGCGCCCTCGTAGCGCAGCCCTCCCTGGAACGGATGCCGCGCGATGAACAGCGGCGTGTCCAGGTCCGCATACGTGAAGCCGCCCAGCCCCGCCGCCAGATGCGCCGACGCGCTCATCGCCAGCACGCTCTCCACCATCCCCCCCACCATCAGCTCCAGCCCCGCCGCGCGCGCCAGGCTCCACATCGTCAACGCCTCCACCACGCCGCACTTCATCGTCTTGATGTTGATGCCGTGCGCCGCCCCCTCGCGGATGAGCCGCAGCACGTCCTTCGCCGAGCGCGCTGACTCGTCCGCGCAGATGCGCACCTTCGAGCGCCGACAGACTTCCGCCATGCCCGCGAAGTCCGACGCCGGTACCGGCTGCTCCAGGAGCGCGAGCGGCACGTCCGCCCGCTCCAGCTCCTTCAAGAACGCCAGCGCCTCCGCCACGTCGTAACCGCCATTCGCATCCGCGAACAGTCGCGCCTGGGGCGCCACCTCGTGAATCGCCACCATCCGCGCCGCGTCCTCGTCCGGCGCCAGCGCCCCCACCTTCACCTTCAACGTGGTGATGCCCCGCTTCAGGATGGCCCGCGCCGACTCCGCCGCGTGCGGCACGTCACCCGCCGTCACCGTCATGTCGATGTCCAGCGTCGTCCCCGCGCCCCCGAGCATCACGTACAACGGCACGCGGTGATGTCGCGCCAGCGCATCCAGCACCGCCATCTCCACCCCCGCGCGCGCCGCCGGCGCCAACGCGAGCCCGTCGCCGAGCCACTCCGACAACGGCCTCCACGCACGCACGTCCTTGCCCAGGAGCCCCGCGTGCACCTGCTCCAGCGCAGCGAGCGTGCTCGCCTGCGTCTCTCCGCTCACCGCTGGAAACGGCGCCGCCTCGCCCAGCCCCACCGTGCCGTCCGCGAGTGTCAGTCGCACCAGCACGTTCTGTGCGATGTGCTGCGCCCCCGTGGCGATGGCGAAGGGCTCCGTCAGCGGCAAGTCGAGCGGCGTGAAGCGGACAGCGGTGATGAGCGTGGGCGTCATGTCGAGAGGCGCATCCTGGTCCGCTCCCTGGAAAGAAGGGGACACGCGAGAGGTAGGTTCATCGTATTCAACCCGGTGCTCCCAGGTGTCAGGGAGGCAGATGTGTGCCTCGCAGCCTCGGCTTGTGCCTGCAGCCCTTTCATGGCGACATGCGGGGACTCCGGACGTTTCCAGGAATTGCGGCCCCGTGATGGGGTTCCGGAGCTTTGCCTCCGGGTGACGTGGAAGCCCGGAGTGGGCGGGGCATGTCGGCGACGGACACGAGACAGGCAGTCCCGGGCGCGGATGCGCTGCTGGATGCGCTGGAGGAAGCGGAGCGCCATGACTCGGAAGGGTGCATGGTGTTGCGTGCCGTCCGCGACGAGTCCGGCGTCATCACCGACTTCGAGTGGCTCTGGTCCAACCCCGCCGCGTCGCGAGCGCTGGGCCGGGGCACCGACACGCTGCGCGGCCTGCGACTGAAGGACATCTCCCCCATCGCGGGTCTGGGTGGACGGCTGGCGGTGCTCAAGCAGGTGGTGGAGTCAGGCCGGCCCGCCGCGGACAGCTTCCCGGAGGGCGACGCGTGGTTGCTCGGCACCGCGGTGCCGCTGCGGGACGGCGTGCTGTTGCGCCTGCGCGATGTCACCAGCGCCCTGCGCATGGAAGAGGGGCTGCGCGACACGCTGGACTGGGTGCGCGACGTGCTGGAGAGCACGCCCGAGGCCTTCTTCACCGTGGATGCGGAGTGGCGCATCACCTACGTCAACAGGCAGGCCGCCGAAATCACCGGCCGCACGCAGGAGCAGGTCTTCCGGAAGCTGTTGTGGCAGGCGTGCCCGGAGCTGGTCGGCACCTTGTTCGAGCGCGAGCTGCGCCGCGTGGCCGCCGAGGGTTCCTCCACCATCTTCGAGGTGCGCACCGCGCCGGACCGCTGGCACGAGGTGCATGCCTGGTGCTCGGGGCAGAACGTCTCCGTCTTCTCGCGCGACATCACCGGCAAGAAGCGCGCGGAGGCGGAGCGCGATGCCTTGCTGACGCGCGAGCACTCCGGCCGGCTGGAGGCGGAGGCCCTGGTGCGCGAGCGCACCGAGGAGCTGGTCGCCGCGCGCGAGCGCCTGGTGCAGTCGGAGAAGCTGGCCATGGCGGGCCAGCTCGCCGAGGGCGTGGGCCACGAAATCAACAATCCGCTCTCGTACGTCAGCGGCAATCTCCAGTTCGCGCTGGAGCAGTTGGAGCTGTCGATGGAGGGGGGCATCCTCGGGAAGAACGCGCCCCTGGCCGAGGCCCTGGAGGCGCTGCGAGAGGCCCGTGAAGGCGCCGAGCGCATCCGCGTCATCGTCCGTGACCTGCAGACGTTCGCCCGCGCGGATGAGCCGCACCTGTCCCCGGTGGACGTGCACGCGGCGCTGGAGTTCGGCCTCTCCATGGCCATGCCGCACCTGCGCTACCGCGCGGAGGTGGAGCGACGCTTCGCCGAGGTGCCCACCGTCATGGCGCATGAGGCGCGGCTGGGGCAGGTGTTCCTGCACCTGCTCGTCAACGCGGCGCATGCGATTCCGGAAGGGGACTTCACCCGGCACCGCGTCACGCTCTCCACGCGCGTGGAGGGACCGTGGGTGGTGGTGGAGGTGTCGGACACGGGCCACGGCATGACACCCGAGGTCGCCGAGCGCGTCTTCGAGCCGTTCTTCACCACGCGCGCGGTGGGTGAGGGCAGCGGGCTGGGGTTGTCCACCAGCCTGGGCATGGTGCGCAGCATGCGTGGCGAACTCACCGTCAACACGACGCCGGGCGTGGGCAGCACCTTCAGCGTGCGCCTGCCGATGACGGAGGCGGTGCCGGACGCGGTGACGAAGGGCTCCACGCAGGAGGTGCCCGAGCGCAAGCGGGTGCTGGTGGTGGACGACGAGCCGCAGCTCGCGTCGCTGTTGCGGCGGCTGTTGGGGCAGCACCACGAGGTGGTGGTGAGGCACAGCGGGCGGGAGGCGCTGGCGCTCTTGGAGCAGGACGCGGACTTCGACCGTGTCTTCTGCGACTTGATGATGGCGGACGTGACGGGGATGGACCTGCACGCGGAGCTGCTGTCGCGCGGGCCGGAGTTGCTGTCGCGCTTCGTCTTCATGACGGGCGGCGCATTCACCGAGCGGGCGCGCGCGTTCCTGCAGACGGTGCCGCTGCCTCGAATCGAGAAGCCGTTCGACCCGGGGACGTTGCGGGCGCTGGTGGAGGGAGCACCTCCGCGCGCCAGGGCCTTGGGGCCGCTGGCGCGCGTGGCTCGGAGCGGGTGACTACAGCTTCACTTCCTCGCGGTCCGGGTGGGTGATGTACCCGGTGCCGGCCGTGACGAGCTTCTCCATCAGCTTGTCCAGGCCGTTGGAGCGCGCGAAGGCCATCTCGTTCTTGGTGACGCCCACGAGCGTGAGCAGCTGCACCTTGCCGCTGGGCAGGGCGAAGTGGTCGGGGCGGGACGGGTCCCGGACGAAGACGAAGCCTCCCAGCTTGGAGTCTCCGCCGTCGAGCGTGCCTTCCACCGGGTAGCGGTGGTTGAGGGCGAAGGCGCGCATCGTCACGAGGTTGTAGGCCATCATGTCCAGCAGCCGGAACACGGGCCACTTGGCCTGCTCTGGCGTGTGGATGACCATCTCGTAACCGATGCCACTGGGTGTCTCGTCGGTAATCTCGTCACCTGGGGCCACGGTGAAGGGATTGGACAGCCCGCTGGTGACATAGGTCCAGTAGGGGTAGTCCGGGCTCGGCGGCGCGGCGCGCACGCCCATGGGGCCCCAGTTGGGGTCCGCTTCACCTTCTACTTGTGCGAGGTCGCTCTCCATCCAGGCCTGGATGGCATCCGTCTGGTCGAGCGTGAAGACGCCTTCATCAATGGCGCCGAACATCTTGGGGTACTCGACTTCATCGCGGTCAGCCCAGCAGTCTTCGTACCACTGGATGAAGTCTTCGTCCGTCTCCGGTGCTTTCATGACGGACCCACTCTAGAGGGTCACCCCGGTTTCTCAACTTCCCCGTGAGGGTTCCCCCTCGGACCTGGCAGGTGGGAAACAG
>NZ_JABUMQ010000280.1:0-15200 GCF_013336645.1 Myxococcus sp. CA039A
GACCTGGACATAGACCTCGGGGAAGCTCTTGAGCGCCTCCAGCGTCGAGTCTCGCAACATGTTCGAGCGGGTGCTCAGCCACAGCACGGTCCCGCTGCCAGCGAGGGAGCGCAGGGCATCCGCGTCCACCGACTCGTCCACCCGGAGGTGGAGCCGGTAGTGGGGCAGCGTCAGGCTGGCGGGGCCTGGAGCCTGCGCCAGCACCGCCGCCAGCAACACCGCCACGCCGATCACTTCGAGCGAGCCTCGCCCGTGTACAGCGAGGTCCGCTGGTAGCGCTGCACCACCACGCTCAAGACAACCTTGAGGATGGCCGCCACCGGCACCGCCAGGAGGATGCCCACGAAGCCGAACAGCTCACCGAACGCCAGGATGGCGATGATGACCGCTACCGGCGCGAGCCCCACCTTCTCTCCGACAATGCGCGGGGTGATGACGAAGCCCTCCAGCATCTGGCCGAAGATGAACGTGCCCGCCACCACGCCCAGTTGCCAGGGCCCCTGCCACGACAGCATCAACCCCACCAGCGAGAGCACGATTCCGAGCCCCGTCCCCAGGTACGGCACCATGTTGCCAAACCCGGCGATCACCCCGATGACGATGGCCATGTCGATGCGCGCCACCGACAGGCCCGCGGCGTAGATGACCGACAGCATCGCGCCCACCGTCAACTGCCCGCGCACGAAGGCGGACAGCACCTCGTCGACCTCCGCGAAGCGACGTCCCACCAGCCCCACCGCGCGTCGCGGCAGCAGGTCCTTCAGCCGCCCCATCAGTCGCGGGTAGTCCTGCAGGAAGAAGAAGGCCAGCACCGGCACCACCGCCAGCCCCAGCAGCGTCACGACGAACCGCGCCGTGTTGCCCGCGAAGGCCGCCAGGAGGCGCGCGGCGGCGGGGCCCGCGCTCTGCACCAGGTCCGACGCCTGCTGTCCCAACTCCGTGGTGCGCTGCCGCACCAGGTCCGGCACCGAGCGCCCCAGCAACCCCTCCAGCCGAGGCACCACCTGCGTGCTCGCGCGACGGAAGAAGTCCGGCAGCTTCAGCGCCTCGTCACGAAACACCGGGACGAGATAGAGCACCGCGCCCACCATCAGCAGGGTCCCCGCCACGAAGACCACCGTCGTCCCCAGCGTCCGATCCAACCCCCTGCGCTCCAGGGCCGTCACCATCGGATTGAAGATGTAGGCTCCGGACAGCGCCAGCAGCACCGGCACCGCCACGCCGCCGAACACCGCCAGCAGCGCGAACACCAATCCCAGCGAGCCCACCATCACCGCCGACCACCACAGGTCGATGCGACGAGCCTCGACCTCCGTCAGGTCGACCTCCGGCACCGCGGCCACCGGCGACGACGGCGCTTCCTTCACGGAGTGAAGCACGGGAGGCACCGGCGCCTGGCTCACCGACCCGGGGCTGCTCTTCTTGTTGTTGCGGCGTCCGATGACCCACTCCTCTTCCACGAATCGTTCGTGGATTACGGCTTCTTCAAGCCGTCATTGCGCATCCCGAAAGCGTCCAGCTTAGGCCCCGTCAGGGTTCGGACGGAAAGGCCCGGACCCACGGCTCATCATCGCCCAGGCTTCCTGGGAAACCACGAGGGCATCCGTGGCGCGGTCCCGCCTGGTTGGATGAACGGCAGGCAGCCCCCTCGAGCATCCCCGCCACGAACCGGCGACACCCGTCACGGAGTGCCTCCCCCGGGCGCGCTCTCCGAGGAGCGCAGCTGGATGGTCAGCCTCGCCCGGGCACCACTGGGCTCGTAGTACGTCGTATAGGGCCAGTACCCCTGCTTCTTCACTTCGATTTGATGCAGGCCCGTCCCCAGCGTCAGCCCCCGGGGATTGCCGGCGTAGTCGCTGCACGCGCCCTGGAGCACGCCGTCCAGATACACCTCGGCGTCATCGGGATCACACCGCAGCACCACGTCTCCGCTCGTGCCCTGGGCACCGGCCATCAGCTCGCGCGCTCGCGCCATCGAGTCGGGCTCCTGCTGCCCCGCGCACCCCAGCAGTGACAGCAGGAACAATCCCGCGCCGTACCTCGGCCACCGTCCCACCCGCGCACCACTCACCCCATCACCCTGTCGACCTTCCACCGAAGTCCCCTGCCGCGCGGAACCGGGCCTCGGGAGCCTGCATCCGCGCTACTGCGTGACGATGACGACACGGCCCTCGGCCAGGAAGCCCGTGTTGACCTCTCCCAGCGTCTTCACGTCATCCGAGGCGAGCACCAGGTCGGAGCCCTTCAACCCGGTGGCCTTCACCACCATGGGCTTCTCTCCCACCAGCGCGGCCTTCTTCGCCGCATCCAGGCTGTTGAACCACGCGGCGACACCGGTGGACTCACGGACCTCGCTCGCGAGCGCACCCGCCCCATAGAGCGCCTTGCCCGCCGCATCCAGCAGCCGGGGCGCGAGCACGGGCTTGAGCCCCAACCCTCGCGCATCCACCACGAGGCCCGTGTACTTCTTCGCGCCCGCGCTGTTGAAGACGATGGTCGCTCCCGGTGCGGGCACCACCAGCGCGGACGTAATCGCCGCCAGCGGCACCTCCACATCCAGCTCCACGCCACTGTCCGAGAAGAAACGCTTGGCGACGACCTTGTGGCCGC
This sequence comes from Myxococcus sp. CA039A, assembly GCF_013336645.1. Classification (NCBI taxonomy): domain Bacteria; kingdom Pseudomonadati; phylum Myxococcota; class Myxococcia; order Myxococcales; family Myxococcaceae; genus Myxococcus; species Myxococcus sp. CA039A. The sequence continues at coordinate 2,611 of NZ_JABUMQ010000280.1, forward strand.
GGACCGCCGTCTCCACCCGCTCGCGCACCTCGCTCCGCGCCATCTCGTCGCCGACGCTCCGCCCCGCGCTCAACTGCAGCGTGCGCACCTGCTCGAGGAGATTCTTGGACGCATCCTGCTTCGCGGAGCGCTCGGCCCCCAGGCGCGCCTGCCCCGGATTTGCCGCCTTCAAATCGGGAGCACCCGCCCCGGTCGCCCGAAGCACCTGCCCCTCCCAATTCACGCCCACACTCCCCACCGGACGGACAACCTCAACGGTGGGGACGGGCTTCGCCGCCTTGCCCTGGCCGAACGCCGACAGAGGCACGGCCAGCAACACCGCCCATCGCAAATGCCGCATGGAGCTCCTCCCGTCCTCACCCGATACCTTGGGTAGTCCCAGGGCAGAATGGCTGCCCATTCAAGGAGCCCGCCTCCTTGGAAGTCAAGACAACCTCCGAGGAGCAACGCGTCGCGTCAGTTCTCGCTGCCCGGGCGGCCGTGACGGTCGACGTAGGCGTCGATCATCTTCCGGTGCCGCTCGGTGAGGAGGGTGAACTTCACGCCGGAGCGCTCGCCGCGTTTGGCGGTGGACAGCTCCACCCACTCGCGTACGACTTCGCCTTCCGCGTAGATGATTTCTTCCGAGCCCGGGAGCTGGAACTGGAGGCCCACGCGCTTGGCTTCGTGCTGGGGTTCAATCAACCGTGCCAGACTCACCCCTTCCGGGCTGATGTCCGCGGCCCGCGACATGTACGGCACGCCGCCCATGTACTTGTTCAGGTAGATGTCGAGGGGCGCCCGCTTCGCCTTCCGCTTGTCGCTCATCGCTCCGTCGCCTCCGCTGCGTGCAACAGGTTGCTCCGGGGTTGAAGCAACCTGGATGCAGGGTAGAGGCAGGTGCTGAACTCGCAAGAAAACGACCCACCACTCCGTGCTGGGCGCGAGCGCGTGGGCCCTATATTCCAGCCCACATGATGAAAGGTGGAAGCATGCGAACGACGATGTGCATGGCGACACTCGCCCTGGTGCTTGGCACCACGGGAGCACACGCCCAGGGTGGCGGCGCGGCGAAGAAGTCCGAGCCCACGGCGAAGGCTCCCTCGGCCCCGACTCCTCCTCCCGGGGAACTCTCCGAGGACGGAAAGACCATCTACGCGCTCGGCGTCAGCGTGGGGAAGGACCTCTCCCTCTTCGCCCTCACGCCAGAAGAAGTCCTCATCCTCCAGCGTGGCGTCGCCGACGGAATGGCCGGCACTTCCACCGTCGAGCCGAAGGAGTACGCGCCCAAGATTCAGGCGTTCGCGAAGTCGCGTCAGTCCCAGGCCGGCAACGCGGCGCTGGAGCGCGCGGCGAAGGAGCCCGGCGCGGTGAAGCTGCCCACGGGCGTCATCTATCGCGAGACGCAGGCGGGCAACGGCAAGAGCCCCCGCGTCACCGACACCGTGAAGGTCCACTACGAAGGGCGGCTGGTGGATGGCTCCGTGTTCGACACGTCGGCCAAGCGCGGCATCCCCGTCGAGTTCCCCCTCAACGGCGTCATCGCCTGCTGGACCCAGGGCGTCGCGCGGATGAAGGTGGGCGGCAAGGCGAAGCTCACGTGCCCCGGCGCCACCGCGTACGGCGAGCGCCCTCCTCCGGGCTCGCGCATTCCGCCCAACGCCGTCCTCGTCTTCGACGTGGAGCTGGTGGACATCCCCGGCGACACGTCCCGGCGGTAAGCCGCGCGGCTCACTTCACCCGACGAATCCAGAAGCTCCCGGGCCAGTCCACGGGAGCGCCTCGATACGACGGGAAGGCCTGACGCAGTCGGTCCGCATGCGTCAGGTGCATGAAGCTGCTGCCCCAGAGCACCTCGAAGCTGTCATTGAAGGACAGGAACGCCTGGAGCAGGTACTGCTCCGTCCAGAAGCGCCGGTGCTCCAGCACCCAGGACCTGGGGTACTCCGCTGGCAGGAAGATGTCGTGGATGTGCACCACCACGCCCTTCTTCAACCGGGGCAGCAGCTCCAGGAACTCCACCTGGACGTCACTGCCCACCTTCAACACGTGGCTCGAGTCGATGAAGAGGATGTCGTTCTCCTCCAGCCTCGCCACCTCCGACAACGGAATGTCCTGCGCCTTCATCGGCTCCAGGCGCGTCAGCCCGGGGAAGCCCGCGCGCAGCACGTCGCTCGGATAGGGCTCGAACGCCACCAGCTCACACGCGGGCGCGCCGTGTGACTCATTCACCCGGCACGCTTGCGCGGCCAGTCGCGTGGACCAGCCCGAGCCAATCTCGAAGAGCCGGCGCGGTTTGAGTTCCCGCACCAGGCAGTACAACAGCTCCGCATCCACCGTCCCGAACGCGCTGTTGCCCAGGTGGAACTCGTGCGGGACGCCCGTGGGCTCGCGCGGGAAGGCCGTGTATTCGTCGCGATACTGCGTGGAGAAGCGCTCCAGGAGTTCGAGTTGCCTGGACTCGCGCAGGTCCACTCCCACCAGCTCCGAGCGCGCGCTCCAGAGCGACTCCGGCAGCGAGCTTGTGTCGGGGATGGGCTGATAGAAGTGGTTCGGCGTGACGTGGTAGCCGCTCCGCTCGAAGACCTGGAACAGCCGAGGGTCGTCGAGCAGCCCGAGCCGCCGGCCTCCGTTCACCAGTCCTTGGGCCAGCAGCTCCTTGAGTCGACGCTTGATGGGCATGTGCGGCACGCAGCCTACCACCGCGTGGGACTACGGCTTCCCCTTCAACGCGGCCTCTGTCGCCCGCAGCAGCGGCTCCGCGCTCACCGGCGCGCCCGTCGCATGCGTCATCCACACGTCCGGCGTCACCGAGCCATACGTCGCCATCCGCTCGAACTCCGCGCCCAGCGGCCCCTTGCGCGACAGGTGCTCCTCAATCTGGAACGCGATGAGATGCCCCAGCGGATAGTCCGGCAGATACAGCGGGTAGCTGATCATGTGGCTGTAGATGGCGAGCAGCGTCGTCCCCTCGCCCCCGAGCACCGGCGCGAAGTAGCGGGCCCACACGTCACGGGAGATCGACACCACCGCCTCACGCAGCTCCGCGGCCGTGGCCTCCGGGTGCGCGTACAGCCAGTGCCACACGCCCATGTCCACCATCGCGATGCCCGAGCGCTCCCACGTCTGCCAGAAGTCTCCGAGCACCCGCTCCCGCTCGCTGGCCGCATCCGGCTTGCCCAGCCCGAGCAGCTCCAAATCCCGCGCCTGGAACACGAAGGCCAGCGCCTCCGTGAAGGCGTTGTTGGGGACACCCGTGAGCAACGTGTGGTCCACGCCGTAGAGGCTGAAGGCCTGCTCCACGTTGTGCCCCAGCTCGTGCACCGCGATGTTGTAGCCCTTGTAGCTCATGCCCTCCTTCTCCACGCGCGTGCGCAGCCGAGGGAAGTCCCCTCTGCGCATCGCCTGCTGGGCATGTCCCGCCCCCCGCGAGGCATCCACGCGGATGTGCGCCGCGAGCCAGTCCGCCTTCTGCGCGCTGAACCCCATGCCGCGAAGGATGCGGGGCATGTCTTGCGCAAACGCCTCCGCGCTCGGGTAGCGCTTGCGAGTCAACGCATCCAGCTCCGACTCCGGCCGCTGGGCGCCCGGCTTGAACCCCGCATACCAGACGTCCTGCGGCTCCAGCTTCCGGCCCAGCCTTGTCTCAATCTCCTTCGCCACACGCGGCACCAGCGGGGACTCCAACACCTGCGTCAGCAGCGCCTTTACCCGCTCCTCGGGCAGCTCCCGACCCAGCTCGAAGGCGCGAGCGATGCGCGTGGGCGCCACCGGCACGTACGGGTCCGCCTTGCGCGCGGCCTGGAAGATGGCGAGCAGCCGCGCGTAGCGCACGTCCTGCTCCCGCGTCGCGTCCGCCTTGGCTTCCTTCGACGGCGCATCCGCCTCCACCGTGTCCGCCGGCGCCACCGTGACGACGTTGGTGTATGGGTTCCAGTCCAGCCTCGGGTTGTCGATGACGGCCGCCGGAATCGTCTGGGTGATGATGCGCTCCATCACCTGGACGATCATGCGCTGCTTCTCGCGCCCTCGCGGGTCCGCGTAGTCCGCCTTCAGCTCGTCGCGCAGGTTCCAATGGCTGATGAGCCGCAGCCCCTTCGGGAAGAGTCGCTCGCCGCGCTCGTCCAGCAGGTGGTGCATCCACACGTTGTACTCGGCGATGTAGAGGTTCGCCGCCGCCACCTCACGCGAGGACTCCTGGGCGATATCCGCGGGAACCCGCATGCTGAAGCGCCCGGCGAGTCTCGCCTCCGCCCACTGCCTGCGCGTCCACGTGGGCCCCTTCTCCGTGCGCTCCGACAGCGTCGTCAGCGGGAAGTTGAGCAGCACCACGAAGGCGACCTTCGCGCGGAACAGGTCCTCGGTGACGTGCGAGGACGGGTCATACGCCGCCACCAGCGGCTCCACCGGCAACAGCGGCCCCAGGTCCAGGTCCGTGTACCACTGCGTCTCGCGCCCCAGCTCGAGCATGTGCCCATCCAACTGCTCGAACAGCCGCTCCAACCGGGCGAACGTCGCGTCCAACACCCGCGCGTCCGACACGAACTGCTCACTCACGAAGACAGACAGGTCTCCGTCCTCGGCCCGCCATTGCAGGGCGACCTGATCGACGCCCCGCTCGATGCGCGCGCGAGACGCCTCCCCGTGTTTCGCCACGAGTCCAGCCTTCACCGCCGCCAGGTCGAACGCGGGCTTCATGGCTCGGGACTCCTCCGGCGCAATGACAGGGGGCCGTGCGGGGGTGGCACATCCCAATGCCAACAACAGAGGCCAGGAACGGACGGCGGAAAAGAAGCGTGGCTTTGGAGAGGACATGGGCAGGCACCAGAAAGCACGAAGGGCCCGACCTTGGCAGGCCGGACCCTCATGATGCATCCAGGAAGTCGTTGCGAACGACGTCGGGAATCAGCCAGCGCGGACGTTCTGCGCCTGCAGACCCTTGGGGCCGCGGGCCACTTCGAACTCCACCTTCTGCCCCTCCTGGAGGGTGCGGAAGCCATCCATGTTGATGGCGGTGTGGTGGCAGAACACGTCCTCACCACCGCCGTCCTGGGTGATGAAGCCGAAGCCCTTCGCATCGTTGAACCACTTCACGGTACCAGTAGCCATTCGATTTCTTCTTCTTTCGTCACGGACGCGAAAATCCGCCGTCCGGTCCTACCGAGCGAACCCTAAAGGACCCGGGGAATCTATGCGGCCTTTCCCCGGGAAGTCCACTTCAGCAGGCTACCAGCCGCACTTCTGGCCCTTGTTCTGGGCCTTCAACCACTGACGCAGCGGGCTGAAGTAATCCAGCAGTGGTGTCGCATCCATCTTCCGCGTTCCAGTGACGACCTGGAGCGCCTCCGGCCAGGGCTTGCTCGCGCCCAATTCCAGCATCGCCTGGAGCCGCTTTCCGGCCTCCTTGTTGCCGTAGATGGAGCACTCGTGCAGCGGGCCCTTGAAACCTGAAGCCTCACACAGCGCCTTGTGGAACTGGAACTGGAGGATGCGAGCCAGGAAGTACCGCGTGTAGGGGACGTTCGCCGGCACGTGATACTTGGCGCCCGGGTCGAAGTCCTGCTCGGAACGAGCCACCGGCGCGGCCACGCCCTGATACTTCTGTCGCAGCGTCCACCAGGACTTGTTGTAGTCCGCCGGCTTCACGCGGCCGGAGAAGACCTCCCAGCGCCACTGGTCCACCAGCAGGCCGAAGGGCAGGAACGCCACCTTCTCCAGCGCGTCCTTCATCTGGAGGTTGATGAGGTTCTTGTCGTTCTTCGCCACTTCCTTCAGCAGACCGACCTGCTGGAGATAGGCGGGGGTGATGGACAGCGTCAGCGCGTCGCCAATGGCCTCGTGGAAGCCGTCGTTCGCGCCGGCCTGATAGAGCACGGGCAGGTTGTAATAGTACGTGTAGTAGTAGTTGTGACCCAGCTCGTGGTGGATGGTGACGAGGTCCTCCTCGGTGGGCTTGATGCACATCTTGATGCGCAGGTCGTTCTCGTACGTCACGTCCCAGGCACTGGCGTGGCAGACGACGTCCCGGTCCTTCGGCTTGGTGAACTGGGAGCGCTCGAAGAAGGACTCAGGGAGCGACTTGAGGCCCAGCGAGGTGAAGAACTTCTCACCCAGCCGCACCATCTTCAGCGGGTCGTAGTCCTGCTTCTTCAGCTCGGAGTCCACGTCCAGGCTGGCCTGACCGGGGAACGGCTCCACCAGGGGGTAGATGTTGTTCCACTCCTGGGCCCACATGTTGCCCAACAGGTGCGCCGGAATGGGCTTGCCCGAAGGCACCTTCTCCGCGCCGTACTGCTTCGCCAGCCGGCCCCGCACATAGCAATGCAGGTCGTCATACAGGGGCTTCACCTGGCCCCACAGGCGCTGGGCCTCCTTCTCGAACTCGGCGGGCTGCATGTCGTAGCCGGAGCGCCACAGCGTGCCCAGGTCGTTGAAGCCGATGTCCTTGGCGCCGTCGTTGGAGATGCTCACCAGCTGCTGGTAGAGCGGGCGCATGGGCTTGGAGATGGAGTGCCAGCCCTGCCACGCATCCAGCAGCGCGTTGTAGTCACGGCTCTCCGCCATGACGTCCGACAGCTCCTCCAAATCCCTGCACTTGCCCTTGCCGTCGGCGCCGCAGTACTTGCCCTTGCCGTAGAGTCCTTCCAGCTTCGCGGCCGTCGTCGCCAGCTCCGCGCGCTTCTTCGCGTCCGAGGGCGCCGGCAACGCCTGGGACACGCGCAGCAGGTGCAGCATGCGCGCGGTGTCCGCGTCGAGCTTCAGGCCGTCGAAGCGGCGCGAGTCCTTGATGGCGCCGTTGACGTAGCCGAGCACCTCTTCGTTGACGTAGGCGGCGTTCCGCTCGGTGTCATCGGTGATGTACGTGGACTTGATCCACTCGGCGGTGGCCTGTTTCGTCCATAGCCGCTTGAGGTCCGCGTTCACCTTCTCGGCGAACTGCTTCGCCTCCTCGGGCGTGGCCTTCGCGGCGGGCGCCTGGGCAAAGCCCGGGACGGCGGTCAGCACCATGGCCGCGAGGGCCGAGCGCAGCAACGACTGCGGAAGTCGGGTCCGTTTCATGGGGCGGACCGTAGAGGAACCGCCGGCCAATGACATCCCGAAAGTAGGCCCTCCGGCACCTGCGCGCCCGTCCCACCACGTCGGCGTCCGGCCTCGTCGCCGGCTGACGCAACGCGAAAGCGGTATCGAGCGCCCCGGACGAAAGGGACGACACGCGCCCCAGGGCCCGCCCGTGGAGCAGGCGAGTCCCCTGCCCTCTCCCTCCCGAGTCCCCGGGCCGCGTTACAGCTTTGAAGCCATGCTCCTTGGACACACGAAGGACCCGACCTGGCCCGCGCCCGAGGACGCACTCACCGAGGCCCGTCGCTTCATGGGACAACAGCGCGGGAAGCGGGTGCTCGTCGTGCCCCACCCGGAGGTGGATGGGCTCGCGTCCGGCGTGCTCATCGTCCGTGCCCTGGAAGCGCTGGGTGCATCCGGCGCCCTCCGCGTGCCGGGAAAGGGAGAGCATGCCCATTCGCCAGGGTTCCTCGAGCGGGTCCGCGCCTACTCGCCCGAAGCCCTCATCGTGCTCGCCATGGGCAGCCGGGCGACACCTCGCCTCCCCACGCTCGTCGTGGACCGTCACCAAGAAGCCGAGCCGCTTCCCGCCGAGGTTCGGCTCCTCTCCGCGCACGGCCATGAACCCACCGCGAGCACCAGCCTGCTCACCTATGTGCTCGTGTCGCCGCTCATCGTGCCCGGGCCGCTGGAGTGGCTCGCGGTGCTCGGCACGGCGGGCGCGCTCGGCACCGACGCGCCCATGCCGTTCCTCAAGGACGCGCTGCGACGCGCGAACCGCAAGGCCGTGGTGGAAACGGTGTCCCTGGTGAACGCCGCGCGACGCTCCGCGCGCTTCGCCGCACCGAGGGCACTGGAGGTCCTCCTGCGCGCACGCAACGCGAAGGACGTCGCGGACGGCCACGTGCCCGGCGTGGACGAACTGCGCGACTGCCGCCTGGAAGTGCGTCGGGAAGTCGAACGCTGCGCGAAGACACCTCCACGCATCGCGACGAACGTGGCGCTCCTGCTGTTCAGCTCCGAGGCCCTGGTACACCCCCTGGTGGCCGTGAGGTGGGCGCAGCGCCTTCCCGAGCATCTGGTCATCGCCGCCAACACGGGCTACCTGCCCGGGCGCGTGGACTTCGCGCTGCGCAGCCAGGCGACCCGAGATCCGATGACCCTCCTCCAGGGACTGACGCCTTCCGCGCTGGGAGACGCGCTCACAGCGGGCCACGCCCACGCCACGGGTGGGAGCTTGTCCCAGCCCGACTTCCTCCGCTTCGCGGAGGCCGTGGGCCTACCAGGACTGCGCGCTCAAGACGTGGAGCGGCGAGGCGCGTTCCCGGGCTGATGGGATATGACAAGGGCCGTGCCACTCAAACACGCCCTCGTCGTGCTCCCTTCGCTGCTCGCGCTCGTATCGCTGTCCGCGTGCGACTCCTCGGATGACGGGGAACTTCGCGGCTGCGAGCAGTACAGCTTCCCGCTCTCCGCGCAGACGTCGTCAGGCCACCTGGCCGTCTGCGACAGCCCGGCCTGCGGCAACGGAGAGAATCCACCGAACTCCGGCCCGCACTGCGGCAACGTGGCGCGCTGCGGGGTCTACGCGGAGCCCGTGTCTCGCTGCCTCTACGTCCACAACCTGGAGCACGGGCACGCGGTGTTTCTCTATAACTGCCCCGACGGCTGTCCCGACGAGGTCGCGAAGCTCGAGGCCGCCGCGGCCAGCGTGCCCACGGGCGCAAACGGTGTGCGCCGAGCCCTGGTGGCGCAAGACCCGCAGATGCCCCAGCGCGTGGCCGCGCTGCTGTGGCGACGCACGTACCTGGCGGACGCCGTGGACCCGGAGGCCCTTCGCTGCCTCCTGGCGCACCAGGACTCGGATGCCCCCGAGCCTGGCCTTGCCTGCCCGGGCCCGTGAAACCTCGCGCATGACTCCTCGCTCGGAGCCCAGGAGCGGTTCCGGCGGATGACAGTTGCCCCTCGCGGCACGGGCCACGAATGCGGGGGCTCGCCCGTCGGTACGGAGGGCAGGCGTCCCGACGCTGGGTGCGGGCAACCGGTTTGTCGACTGCCAGCCATTTGTAGTCAGGGGCATGAAACCAACGCTCCGACGAAACCTCGCCGTGCTGGCGTTGGCGTGGCTGACAGCCGCCGTGTCGCCCGCCCTCGCTCAATCACAACCACCGGGTGTGAAGGGCCCCGTTCCCACGGGGATGCCCAATCGCCTCGCCGTGGGACTCTTCGAGGAAGCAGGTCAGAACTGGATGCGAGACAGCGGCGTCCCCTGGGACGTGCGCTACCGCTACTTCACCAAGGGCTGGGTGGACAACTGGGGTTGGGGGCAGCCCGATGGAAGCTGGGGGAAGGCCTTCCTCGATGAGTCCAAGACCCAGGGCTTCCTCCCCGCGCCCGTCTTCTACCAACTGTTCGCCGAGCCGGGCGGTGGTGAGGGCGAGTCGCTCGCCAAGGTGCAGAACGCGGCCACGATGCGCGGCTACTTCGGCGACCTGAAGATTCTGCTCCAGCGCGCGAAGGAGCTCGGCAAGCCGGTGCTGCTTCACATCGAACCGGACGCCGTGGGGCTCCTCCAGTTCCAGACAAACTCCAATCCCAACGCCTATGCCGCGATCGCCGCCACGGGAATGCCCGAGCTCGCGAGCCTCCCCAACACCGTGGCCGGCTGGGGCCTCGCCTTCCTCCAGCTCCGCAAGTCCGTGGGCGCCAACAACGTCATCCTCGGCATCCACATCTCCGCGTGGGCCAGCGGCAAGGACATCTCCTGCTGCTCCGTCACCGACCCGCTCCAGCCCGAGGTGGACAAGGTCGTCAACTTCCTCAAACCCCTGGGCCTTGGAACCAACGTGACGGGCGCCACCTACGACGTGCTCGTCGGAGACCCGCTGGACCGCGACGCGGACTTCTACAAGCTCACGCGGGCCCAGGACGTCTGGTGGGATGCCAGTGACAACGCCTCCATCTCCTCACGCTCCTTCAATCGCTACGCGCAGTGGCTGACGCTCATGAACCAGACCACCGGCAAGCGATGGGTGCTCTGGCAGATTCCGCTCGGCAATTCCCAGCATCGCAACATCAACAACGACGGCAGCACCCGCGCGGGCTATCGCGACAACCGCACCGAATACTTCTTCGGCACGAGCGGCGACGCGCACCGCCGCAAGTTCGCCAACACGGGCGTCATCGCGCTCCTCTTCGGCGCGGGCGCGGGTGGACAGAGTTCGTATCCGAATGACCTGGGCGCGGATGGACAGCCCTACCTCAAGACTCACGCGGCCCCGTTCCTCCTCGCGGGTGGACTGACCCTCCCCGCCACGGGCACCACCCTCCCCGGCTCAGGAGGAGGCACTGATGGCGGCTCGGGTGGAGGGACCGACGCGGGCACCGACGCCGGGACGCGCGACGGCGGTTCTGGTGGCTCCGACGCCGGGACGAGCGATGGCGGAACGCGCGACGGCGGTTCTGGTGGCTCCGACGCCGGGACGAGCGATGGCGGAACTCGCGACGGCGGCGTGGGTGGCACTGACGCCGGGACGAGCGATGGCGGAACGCGTGACGGCGGCTCGGGTGGCACTGACGCCGGGGCGAGCGACGGCGGTAGCGCGGCTCGCGGCTACGGCTTCGAGTCCAGCACCGAGGGCTGGTCGTCGTCGGGCGCTCCACTCAAGGCCGCGACGTCCTCCACGGCGCGAGCCCAGGCGGGGACGCGCTCACTCGCGGTGCCCTTCAGCGGAACCTCGGGAACGGGCGTCGTGTCCGTCCTCACCGCCCCCGTCCCTCGCGGCGCGACCGTGACGTTCCGCGTCTGGATTCCCAGCGGCAGTGGCATCACCGCCATCCAGCCCTTCGCACTGGAAGGAGAGCCAGGCGGCTGGCGCTACACAGGGCGCTGGACGGCGATGGGCAGCCTTCAGACGGGAACCTGGAACACCGTGACGGTGGCCCTGCCCACCAACAGCACGACGCCGCTCTACCAGCTCGGTGTCGAGTTCACGACGAACAGCGGATGGACGGGCACCGTCCACCTGGACGCCATCACCTGGTAGCCCCCAGGGGCCCAAGAGTCGGGCCCCTTGGCCCCTCCAGGCCCTTCGGAATTCGCACCGGGGAGCGCAACTATTTCCGGACTTCAGTGTTTTTGTTCCCGGGGGAGTCCTCTCCCCCTTCGCGAACCAACTGAAGGAGTACCTCCGGATGATTCGACGCCTCACTCTCACCCTCGCCGTGTGCGTGGCCGCATGCGCACCCGACGAGGGCCCGCCCACCTCCCATACCCCACCGCTCGACGCGCCAGGACAACAGGAGCAGCACGCCGAGCCCCTCGAGACGCCCACCGAGCCCAACACCCTGCGCTTCCTGGAGCAGGCGACCTTCGGACCCCGGCAGGCCTTTGGCGCCCCGACGCCGCCCATCGACACCGTCGAACACGTCATGACGGTGGGCATCCGTCAGGCCATCACCGACCAATTCGCCGCGCCGCGCTCCACCTTCGACGGCCTTGCGACGAAGGACCTGGGCTCGCAGTTCTTCTTCCATGCCGTCCATGGACAGGACCAGCTCCGGCTGCGCATCGCCTTCGCCCTGAGCCAGATTCTCGTCGTCTCCCAGAACGGCATCCCCAACGTCATGTCCACGCCGGAGCCCGAGCCGCGCGTGGCGATGGCCAGCTACCTCAACCTCCTGTCCCAGCGCGCGTTCGGCAACTTCCGCCAGCTCCTGGAGGACGTGACGCTGCACCCCGCCATGGGCACGTACCTGGACATGGCCAACAACCGGGCCTTCAAGCCCAACGGCCAGCCCATCGAGCCCAACGAGAACTACGCGCGGGAGATGCTCCAGCTCTTCACGCTCGGCCTCCACAAGCTGAATGAGAACGGCACCCCGGTGCTCGACAACCTGGGCCGCACGACGCCGACCTACACCGAGGCGCAGGTCCAGGCGTTCGCCCACGCCCTCTCCGGTTGGACCTATGCCGGGCCCACCTGCCCGACCATCGGCCGGACGAATCCGCCGACCTACGCGGCGCCGATGATGGACTGCGCGGTGAACCACAACAGCACGTCCAAGGAGCTGCTCCGGGGCGTGTGGACCACCGCCAACGGCACGCCTCGTCAGCACCTGAAAGAGGCGCTCGACAACGTCTTCGACGACCCGAACCTGCCGCCGTTCATCTGCAAGCATCTCATCCAGCATCTGGTCACCAGCAACCCCAGCCCCGAGTACGTGCAGGACGTGGTCAACATCTTCAAGAACAACGGCAGCGACGTCCGGGGAGACCTGCGCGCGGTGATCCGCAGAATCCTCCAGCACGACGAGGCCCGGGGCCCCGTGCCTCCCGCCGCTCAGCTCGCGACCTTCGGCCACCTGCGCTCGCCCGCGCTCCACGTCACCACGCTCGTCCGCGGCCTGAAGGGGACGCTCGACACGACGGGCACGCTGGACCCCGGCGCGAAGCTGAGCACCTGGAGCCAGTCCATGGGCCAGTACGTGCCCCAACCTCCGTCTGTCTTCAGTTACTACCCGCCCAACGCGCCCGCCCCGGGAGGAGGAGG